>CALRZK010000405.1:0-4401 GCA_943372615.1 Bradyrhizobium ivorense
GTGATGCGATACGTCGAGAAGACCATTCTGCTGCAGACCCTGGACCATCTGTGGCGCGAGCATCTGGTGATGCTGGATCACCTGCGCCAGGTCATTGGTCTGCGCGGCTACGGCCAGCGCGATCCGCTGCAGGAATACAAGGCGGAAGCGTTCAACCTGTTCGAGGCGCTGATCTCGAACATGCGTGAAGCGACGACGGCACAGCTGATGCGCGTCGAGATCGTGCCGCCTGAGCAGCAGCCGGAACTACCGCCGATGGAAGCGCACAAGCTCGACCCGAATACCGGCGAAGACGAGATGGCCTATGCCAACGCCGCGCTGGGCGGCCCCGGTGCCGCCGTGGTGCCTGCGGCGCAACGTGATCCGAACAATCCGGAGACCTGGGGCAAGGTCGGCCGCAACGAGGATTGCCCGTGCGGTGCAGGCAAGAAGTTCAAGCACTGCCACGGGCGGTATGCGTAAGCTTCGACCAACAGCGATTGGCTATGAAATCCCTCCCTCGCGGAGGGATTTCTTTTTGGGCATAGGCCGTGCGCTCGACCGTGTTGGACAAGTTGTCACGGGCGACTAACCTAACCCATGGCGTCTCCGCAGGCGCGAGATGGAAAGGCGAGCGATGCTATCCGACACCGAACTGATGATCCGCCTGCTCTCGGCCGCAGCCCTCGGCAGCCTGATCGGCTTCGAGCGGGAGCGGCTGCTGTGGGCGGCCGGCATTCGCACCCATATGCTGGTCTGCGTCGGCTCCTGCCTGATCATGCTGGTCTCGCAATATGGCTTCAGCCACATCCTCACCCAAGAGCATGTCGTGCTCGATCCGTCGCGTATCGCGGCGCAGGTGGTGTCGGGGATCGGATTTCTCGGCGCCGGCGCAATCCTCGTGCGTGGCGAGATCGTCAAGGGGCTGACGACGGCAGCGAGTGTGTGGACGGTCGCTGCGATCGGACTCGCGGTCGGCGGCGGGCTCTATCTCGCAGCGGGTGCATCGACGGTGATCATCCTGCTCATCCTCGTCGGCATGAAGCCGCTGGAGGAAGCATATCGCTCGCGCAACCAGACCTGCATGCTGAAGGTGGAAGTCGAGAACAATGCGCTGACGCCGGAGCTGCTGCGCGAGACGCTGACGCTGCGGCCCGGCCAGGTGAAACGGTTTCTGGTGGAGAGCCGCGATCCCGAGGGCATCGACGAGCTGGCGATCCTGCTCAGCAAAGTATCGTCGCAGGACATCGCGACCTATCCGGACAAGCTGCAGGAGCTGGATGGCGTGCGCAAGGTGACGGTGGTCAAGCGGGTAAAGGATCGGCCGGCGGATATGACGTGATGTCGTAGGATGGGTTGAGCGCAGCGAAAACCCATCATTCCGTCGATGCGGCAAACTCCGCCGATGGGTTATCGCTTCGGCGCTACGCGCCTGCGCTCAACCCATCCTACGAATTCAGCGTGCGATCGAGAAGCGGCTGTCGAAGGAATTGCCCGAAACGACTGGAGCCGCGCCGGACAGCGAATTGCCCGCTGGTGCGGCAGGTTCGGCGACAACGGTCGGCTTCAGCGGCGGACGCGCGGTCGCAACAGCTGTTGACGGCGCGGCAGCAGGCTTCGCAGCCGGTATCGGTGCAGACTTCGCAGCAGCGGCGGGAGCCTTTGCCTTGGCGGCAGCGCTCGGTGCCGCAGCAGGAGCCGGTGCCGGCGTCGCAGTTGCCGTGGTGTCGTCGCCACCCATGCCGACCTTCTTGGCGAGATTGCTGAAGAAGCCGCCATTCGACGAGGCCGACGCGACGCGCGTGGTCGCTTCGGCGGCAGGCGCTGCGGGAGCAGCCGTTTCATCCGAATTCGAGAACATCGAGGCGGCAAAGGACGGGGAAGCCGTCGCCATCGCGGTCGCCTTCGGCGGATTGACGTGCGGCGGGATAGTGCCGGGCGCGCGTGTGTAAGCGACGCTCGCGCTGCCCGGCAGATCCGGCTCGGACAGGCCCGTCGAGCCTTCCGGAATCTTCGATGCAAAAATGCGGTTCATGCCACCGTCGATATCCGGACGGCGCTGCGCCATGGGCGTGCCCTTATTGATCAACTCGGCAGTCTTGGCGTCGTCCGACGCTTCCTTGGCGCGAACGGCATCGGCGATCTCGGCCGGCACTTCATAGACCGGGCACTTCATCGACGCATTGAACATCGCAGGACGCGTCGGCGAGGCATTCGGCACCACCGGGTCGAACACGTAGCGCTGCTCGCAGAACTCGACCTTCGGCTCCTGCTTCGTCACTTCGAAATGATCATAGCCCTGCTTGATCATCTTCCAGAACGGCATGTTCGGATTGCCGCGATGGCGCGCCATGTTCACCGGCGTCATGCGGAACGGATAGGCCTGCACCTGGAAGGCGCGCTGACCGCCGAAGAAGCTCTCGCGGCCGAACGAATAGACTTCCGAAATCTGCTCGTCAGTCATGGCGTAGCAGCCGCGCGACGAGCAATCGCCATGCACCATCAGCTGCGAGCCGGTGCGGCCGAGGGATTTATCGAAGGCGTTCGGATAGCCCATATTGAAGGACAGATAGAACGACGACTGCGGATTCATCTGGCCCGGCGTGATCGAATAGAAGCCTTCCGGCGCCTGGCGATCGCCTTCCTTGATTTTAGGCCCGAGATCGCCCGACCAGCGGCAGATCGGATAGGTCTTCAAGAGCGCGAACTGGCCGGAACGGTTCTGCTTCCAGACTTCGAGTTCGGCTTCCTGCTTGAAGATGCGGATCAGCAAGGGCGACTGCGGATCCATGTCCTTGGCGGCCATTTCGGCCAGCATCTTTTCCGGGATCGGCTTGTTGGCCTTGGCATTGCTGGCCAGCGACATCTGCTCGCCATTGCAGCCAGCCAACAACGCACCGGCCGACAAAACGGCCGAGGTGAGCAGCACGCGAACAAGCGAGCGATTGATCAAGACGAAACTCCACAGCCGGCTGAAACCGACACTCCAAGGAAATGTGGACAAATTAGTCCTAATTCCTTCCGAAATATTAGCCTTACGGCGACGGGCTCGCAACACAACCGGCTGTGAGCGACGGGTTCCCGTTCGGCGATGGTCAACAGAGATTGAAGATGGGGCCGCAGGCGGAATTGCGGCGGGGTGCCGGGCGACGTCGGGGATGGTTAAGAGGAGGTGTGAGTGCGCGGTTGGGCACTTCCCGTAGCCTGGATGGAGCGAAGCGCAATCCAGGATTCAGAGCATCGGCAGTTCGCCGGTCCCCGGATTTCGCTACGCTCCATCCGGGCTACGAAACCGGGCCTAAGCCTTGATCACCGTCTTCAAGTAATTGTAAGCCTTGATGACTTCGATCAGGCGGTCTTCCGTGGAGCGGTCGCCGCCATTGGCGTCCGGGTGGTGCTGTTTCACCAGCGCCTTGTACTTGGCCTTGACGTCGTCCAGCGTCGCCGAGGGGCCGAGGCCCATGACCTGGAGCGCCTTGCGCTCGGCATTCATGACCTTGCGCTCTTCCGGCTTCGGCGCTTCCGCCTGGGCACGGCGGCGGCCACGGCCGAGGCCGTTCATCTCGTCGAACATGGAGAACGGGTCGACAGCGCCATCGAGATTGGCCTCGCCGGACTTGCCTTTGCCCTTGGTGCCATTGGCGCCCATCTTCCAGGTCGGACGGTGGCCGGTCAGCGCGTCCTTCTGGTAACTGGCAACGGCATCCGGGGCCATGCCCTGGAAGAAGTTGTAGCCCTGATTGTATTCACGGACGTGGTTCAGGCAGAAATGCCAGTATTCCTTGTCCTGGGCGCGGCCCTTGGGGGCGCGGTGCGGGCCCTTGTTCTTGCATTCGGGCCACTCGCACATGACCGAGGCTTCGCGGGCAGCGGCCTGCTGCTTCGCGCTCAGCTTGTTCGGCTTGATGCGGATACTGTCGAAAAATTTGGATGAGTCGATGGGCATGGCTGACTATGACAACGCAACGCAAAAAGCTTCAAGTCTTGACATTCGGATTACCCTCACAGGCGCCCCTGCGCCGCGCTGTCCGGCCTGACATCGCGATGGACGCCCGCGGCCCGAGCCGCTAAGCCGGTGATCATGACCATGAAAGATAACATCACAAAGAAGCTGACGGATGCTTTCGCGCCGGCCAGCCTGACCGTGACCGATGAATCGCATCTGCATGCCGGTCACATGGGCCACCGACCGGAGGGTGAAACCCATTTCAGGGTCAATATTGTGTCGGCGGCCTTCGAAGGGAAGAGCCGGATCGACAGGCATCGGTTGGTGAATACGGTTCTGGCCGCGGAACTCGCGGCAACGGTGCATGCGCTGGCGGTGAAGGCACAGACGCCGGGGGAAGCGGGATAGCTTGCTTACCTCGCCCCGCTTGCGGGGAGAGGTCGGCGTCCGAATGCGAAGCATGAGGGCGTCGGGTG
>CALRZK010000406.1:0-4396 GCA_943372615.1 Bradyrhizobium ivorense
CGGACGCTCATCAATGATCTGTCGCGAAAACTCGAGCAATGGACAGGTCGGCGCTGGGCGGTGATCGTCTCCAATGCCGAGGGCCAGGCGACGATCCGCGAGCAGCAGATCGAGCAGAAGAACGAACGCCAGCGTGTCGCCGAGGCTGATCCGCGCGTGCAGGCGGTATTTGCGAAATTCCCCGGCGCCAAGATGGAAGTGCGCGTGCTCGCGCCGGAAATTCCTGAAGGCGACGACGACGCCTTGATTACCGATGACGGCGCCGAACCCGGCGACGACGACTAACCTAAAGGACGAACAATGGCTGACTTTCTCGGCATGATGAAGCAGGCGGCGCAGCTGCAGTCGAAGATGAAGGCGATGCAGGAAGAGCTCGACCATGTGGAGGTCGAGGGCATTTCCGGTGGTGGTCTCGTCTCGGTGCGCATGACGGCGAAGACCGAAGTGAAGGCCGTGAAGATCGATCCGTCGCTGGTGAAGCCGGAAGATGTCGAGATCCTCGAAGACCTGCTGGTCACTGCACTTGGCGATGCGCGTCGCAAGGCGGAAGCCGCCATGCAGGAGAAGATGCAGTCGCTCACCGGCGGCCTCGGCCTGCCGCCGGGGATGGGCCTCGGTTAGAGACTTTCGGCAACAATGACATCAACAGTGACGCTCAAACACCTCTCCCCACCGGGGAGAGGTCGATCCGGCGAAGCCGGAGCGAGTGAGGGAGTGCCGCACGCGACGTCATTTGTGGAGCACCCTCGCCCGTCGCGCTGCGCGCGCCGACGTCTCCCCGGTGGGGAGAGGTGTCTGAGCGTCGATGTCGGCTTTATGTTGAGACACAACGATCCAAAGGCTTCGAACTGACATGGCCTCCGTTGCCGGACCTGAAATCGAGCGCCTGATCCAGCTGCTCGCGCGGCTGCCCGGACTCGGCCCGCGCTCGGCGCGGCGGGCGGCGCTGCATCTGATCAAGAAGCGCGATGCGCTGATGACGCCGCTGGCCGGCGCGCTGCAGACGGCGATCGACCGCGTGCAGGTCTGCCAGGTCTGCAGCAATATCGACACGCAATCGCCATGCACGATCTGTACGGATGCGCGGCGCGATCCCACCACCATCGTGGTCGTCGCCGATGTCGCCGATCTCTGGGCGCTGGAGCGCGCCAATGCGGCGCCGGGCAAATATCACGTGCTCGGCGGCACGCTGTCGCCGCTCGATGGCGTCGGGCCGGGCGACCTGACCATCGATGCGCTGGTGGCGCGGGCGCATGAGCCCGAGGTGACGGAAATCATCCTGGCGCTGAATGCGACCGTGGATGGGCAAACGACAGCACATTACATCACCGACCTTCTTCAGGATGCCAATGTGAAGGTCACCCGCCTGGCGCATGGCGTGCCGGTGGGCGGCGAGTTGGATTACCTTGACGAAGGCACGCTGTCGGCGGCGATGCGACAGCGCACATTGTTTTAGAGACGGGACGACTTTCGATGCGACGACCTGGAATCAAAGCGCAGCTTGGCTGCGCTGCATTGCTTTCCGTTGTGATGGCGACGGCTGCCACTGCAGCCTCCGAACCGGCGGAAGCACCGGCGAAGCCGGTGGCGCCAAAGACCATGAAGCTCGGCGATGTGCTGAGCGGCCAGCTCAATGCCATGCGCAGCCGTGATGCCAAGGGCAAGCGCGTCGATGTCTATCAGATCGTCAGCGAGCCGCGTCGCCTGCCGGCACCTAGCGGGCTGTGCAATCTCGAGACGGGGCCGGAGACGTTTGAGATCGTGGTCGATGGTGAGGCGCAAGCGGCACAGTTGAAACGGCTGATCGGCAAGGACGTCGCGTTCAAGGTTGCTGCGGTGGCTTGCGCCGAGCAGGCGGGTCAGATGAGCGAAGCGCTGGTGACGAAGTGGAGTTTGGTGGGGAAGACGAACTGAACCTCGTTGTCGTCGCCCGGCTTGACCGGGCGATCCAGTATACTCCAAAGATGACAGTGTGTACTGGGTCACCCGGTCAAGCCGGGTGACGACAAGAGAGTGTAGCTGCCGGAGCTAAATCCGCACCGGCCCCAATGCCGCAAAATGCCCGCGTCGCTGCAGCCACAGCAGCAGCACCAGGCTCGGCACCGCCACCAGCACACTGATCACGAAAAACATCGGCCAGCCCGTCGCCTGCGCCACATAGCCTGCGCCTGCTGAGAGATAGGTCCGCCCCACTGCCGCCAGCGCCGTCAGCAGCGCATATTGCGTGGCGGTGTGCAGTGGATTTTTGCAGAGCGCCGAGAGATAGGCGACGAAGATCACGGTGCCGATGGCGCTGGTGAAATTCTCGACCGAGATCGCGAGTGCCAGGGCCCATTGATTGACGCCGACCAGTGCCAGCCACGCGAAAGCGAGGTTCGACACCGCCTGCAGCACCGCGCCGATCCACAGGCTCGCCGCCAGCGAATAGCGCCGGGCGACAAAGCCGCCGGCAAAACCGCCGATCAGCGTGGCGGCGAGGCCGACGCCTTTCACGATCGCTGCGTAGTCATTGCGGGTGAAGCCGAGATCGATGACGAAGGGCGCAGTCATCGTGCCGGAAAAGGCGTCGGTGAATTTGAACAGCACCACGAAAGCCAGTGCCGCCCACGCGTCCTTGCGCGACAGAAATTCCGAGAATGCGCCGATGGCGGCGCGCAGCACGCGCTGGAAGGCGCTCTCGCCGCGGGTGGCGGCCTCGGCTTGCGCCGATTGCTCGGGCTCGGTGGCGAGCAGTGCCGTGACGGTGCCGATCAGCACCATCGCCGCCATCGCCACATAGCCCCACATCCATGCGGATGAGCGCGCGATGCCGGTGGCCTCGAACGCGCTGACCAGAAACAGGATGCCGGCGGTGGAGATCAGCATGCCGATTCGATAGGCGGCGACATAGGAAGCCATGCCCGCGGCCTGTTCGCTTTCCGGCAGGCTCTCCACGCGAAACGCGTCGACCACGATGTCCTGGGTCGACGACATGGCAGCGACGAGCAGGGCGCCGAGCGCCACGAACAGCGGCGAACGCGCGGGATCGGTGAGCGCCAGCAGCAGGATCGCGGCGATCAGCAGCAATTGCGAAAACACCAGCCAGCCGCGGCGGCGGCCAAAGGCGCGGGTGAAGAACGGCACATGCAGCGCATCGACCAGCGGGGCCCAGAGGAACTTCAGCGTGTAGGGCGTGCCGACCAGCGCGAACAGGCCGATGGTGCCGAGATCGACGCCGCTCTCGCGCATCCACACCAGCAGCGTCGAGCCGGACAGCGCGAGCGGCAGGCCGGAGGACAGGCCGAGCATCAGCACGATCAGCACGCGCGGCTGCAGATAGACCGCCATGCTCTCGCGCCAGCTGGCGCGGGGCTGCAAGGCGGCGTCGGGCGTATCGGGCGCTGTTGTCATGATCCTCTTAGAGTAGAAACGCGGCATCGCCGTCTGATCGTGAACAAAAAGTAAACGAAGCTGGTTAATGAAGGGTTGAGCGATATGGTTAATGATCGGTGAAGAAGTGTGGTTAACGAATGCCTAACGGATATGGTTACCGCTTCATTAACGACTGTTCTCCGCATTGACCGCGCAACACGCGCAGATTAAATCGCCCGCCATGGCCATTCGTGAAATCATCATCCTGCCGGACAAACAGTTGCGGCTGATCTCCAAACCTGTCGAGACCGTCAACTCGGAGGTGCGCAAGCTCGCCGACGACATGTTCGAGACCATGTATGACGCCCCCGGCATCGGGTTGGCGGCGATCCAGATCGCGGTTCCGCTCCGCCTGATCACCATGGATCTCGCCAAGAAGGACGATGAGGAAGGCGGCAAGCAGCCGCGCGTCTTCATCAATCCGGAAATCATCTCGGCCTCGGAAGAGCTCTCGGTCTACGAGGAAGGCTGCCTGTCGATCCCGGAATATTACGAGGAAGTGGAACGCCCGGCGACGGTGCGCATCCGCTATCTCGATCTCGACGGCAAGGTGGTGGAAGAGGACGCCTCGGGCCTGTTCGCCACCTGCATCCAGCATGAGATCGATCATCTCAACGGCGTGCTGTTCGTCGATTACCTCTCCAAGCTCAAGCGTGATCGCGTGATGAAGAAGTTCACGAAGATCGCCAAGCGCGTGGGGTGAGGTTCGCAAGCCTCCCCTGTCATCACAAGGCTATCACCTGTAGCGTTTGCTCGATGGGGATAGTGTTCGGCCTGCATGGTTCGAGACGCCCGCTTTGCGGGCTCCTCACCATGAGGGTCTTCTACAGCGCTATACTCTGCCCCTCATCCTGAGGAGCCGCGTAGCGGCGTCTCGAAGGATGGCCGCGAGACGCTTCTCACGGTTCATATGCGATCAACCTGTCATGACGACTTAGGAAGTCACACATGTCGCTTCGCTTAATCTTCATGGGCACGCCGGATT
>CALRZK010000407.1:0-4380 GCA_943372615.1 Bradyrhizobium ivorense
AGGTGCTCGCGATAGATATCGCCCTGCAGCTCGTCCGGGGTCAGCATCATGACCAGGTCGGCCCACTTGGCGGCGTCGGCGACTTCCATCACCTTGAAGCCGGCGGCTTCCGCCTTCTTCGCCGAGGCCGAGCCCTTGCGGAGCGCGATCACGACTTCCTTGACGCCCGAATCCTTGAGGTTCAGCGCGTGGGCATGGCCCTGGCTGCCGTAGCCGACGATGACGACCTTCTTGCCCTTGATCAGGTTCAGGTCGGCGTCGCGATCGTAATAAACACGCATGTGGGTCGTTCCTCTGTTCGGCAACTTTATTTCAAGCGCCCGGTCGAAAGGTCACTGCCGGCTGGCGAATGACCGTGAATTGCCGCCGGTTTCTAGGGCGACGGATGCCGCGAGACAAGCCCGCGACGGTGATTTTGCTGGCGAATTCATGCTCAAATCTCGGCCAGCACGGGATAGAGCGAAGCGAGCAATAATATTGCCATGGTGACGTTGAAAACGCGGACCGCACGGGCCGATTTGACCAGCGGTTGCAAGGCGGTGCCGCATAGCACCCAGGCTACCGATGACATCGAACCGATCAGCAGCGACACCGCGACCTGCAAAGCGACATTCCAGGGATAGGCAGAGATCGCGGCATAGGCCGTGATGATGCTGATGGCCATTACCCAGCCCTTGGCATTCACCCACTGAAACAGCGCCGCGCCGATGAAACTCATGGGGCGGCGACGCTCGGCCTCCCCCGGCTCCGGCGGGCCAGAGCGCGCGATGGCATAAGCGAGATAGACCAGATAGGCGGCGCCGGCATATTTCAGCGTCGTCTGCAGCCAGGGCAGCGAGGCGAAGACGGCGCCCAGGCCGAGCCCGGTGACGCCGATCATGAAGGCATAGCCGCAGGTGACCCCGGCCACATGGGGCAGCGTGCGGCGGAAGCCGAAATTGAGGCCCGAGGTGAGCAGCATGATGTTGTTCGGCCCGGGTGTGAAGAACATCACCACGGCGAAGATGAGGAAGGCCCAGAGCAGATGCGGCGACAGCTCCATCACGCCACCTCACGCATGGGTGGCGGCCGGCGCGACAGCAGCATCACGGCAATCCCGAGCACGACCACGATCATGCCGGACAGACGCAGCGGGCCAAAGGTCTCGCCGAAAGTGAGGCTGGAGGCGGCCGCGCCGATGAACGGCACCAGCAGCGCAAAGGGCACCACTTGCGCGGCGGAGTAATCGCGCAGCAGTCGGCCCCAGATCCAGTAGCCGAGCGAGGTGCCTGCCAGGGCCAGGAACAGCACGCAGGCGATGGCCTTCAGCGAGACATGGGTCAGCGAATGCCAGGTGGCAACGGCGCCATCGACGGTGAACAGCACGACGAGCAGTGGAAACATCGCAACGAGGCTGATCCAGGAAAACAGATCGAGCATCGGCACGCCCTGCGCGCGACGCAGCAGCAGATTGGAGAAGGCAAAACTGATTGGCGCCGTCATCAGGACCATGAAGGGAAACACGCTAAAATCATAACCGACGGTGAAACAGATCATCATCAGGCCGCCCATGGCGATGATGATGCCAAGCACCTGCTGCTGCGTCGGCAACTCCTTCAGCAGCAGCGCCGCAAGCGCGACGGTGAACAGCGCCTGGCTTTGCACAATCACCGAGGTCAGCCCCGCCGGCACGCCATGGGCCATGCCATAGGTCTGCGCCAGAAACTGCGCCACCAGCAGCCAGCTGGTGGCGACGACGATCTGCCACGACAATTTTGGCCGCGGCAGCAACAAGCATGGCAACGCCGTGATGCCGAAACGCAGCGTCGTCAGCAGCGTCGACGACATCTCGTCGACCGCCATCCGGGTCAGCACAAAGCCAACGCCCCAGATCACGGCCACCGCGATGGCCAGGAAGATGTCGAAGGGTTTCATGAGTGGCGGCTATACGGGCTTGGCACGGTCGGCGTCGCCAGAGAGAATTGAGAAATCAAAGCCGAGGAGCGCGGCAAGCGTCATCCGTACTTCATCAACAAAGGCATCTGGCACTGTATCGATCTTGCGAAAAACCCGAGCGGCCCTTTCGACCGTGCGTATCTGATCGACCTGAACGACACCTTTGGTCTTGATGCCGGCTGGCAGCGGCACGTTGAACGACCATGGACCGGCGTTAGACGTAATCGGACAAACAACAGCGCGGCCGCATATCTCATGATACCGACGCGACGTCAGGATCAGAGCCGGCCGCCGCCCGCCCTGCTCCGTCCCGAGCACCGGATGGAATTCGACCCAGGCGATGTCACCGACGTCTTGCACGGCCATCGCTCTTTCCAGCCTTGCGCTTTGATCCAGCGTCATCGACACGCACAGGAGCGCCATCAGCCCCCTCGACGATCAGACCTCGCGAATAATCATCGTCGATGATTTCTGAACCGACATCCGGACCCCACTCGACCGTCTCGGACGTCAGCCCAAGACGTTCGATTTCCGACAGCATCTCGTCGAGCCGTTGCTTGGGAGTTTTTCTGGCTGCGCGCAGGCGAAACCCGCCGCCCTCAACCGTCAGTTCGAGCTCGCTTCCTGCCGTCACGCCTGCGCTTTTGGCTGCCGCTTTCGGCAGCCGGACGCCGAGGCTGTTGCCCCATTGGGCGACTTTGACTTTCATCGGTCCGCTCCTTGCTGGGATATACAATGTATATCCCAGCACCGTTCCCGTCCAGTTACATCCCCTCCGCGCCGCGGGTGATGGCGGCCACGCCGGTGCGCGAGATTTCGACCAGGCCGAGCGGCCGCATCAGTTCGATGAAGGCATTGATCTTCGACGACGAGCCGGTGATCTCGAACACAAAGCTCTCGATGGACGCATCGATCACGCGGGCACGAAATGCCTCGGCCAGGCGCAGCGCTTCAAGGCGCTGCTCGCCGATGCCGCGCAGTTTCACCATCGCGAGTTCGCGCTCGATGGCGCGGCCGGTCAGCGTCATATCGACGACGCGATGCACCGGGATCATGCGATCGAGCTGATGCTTGATCTGAGTGATGACCATCGGTGTGCCCGTGGTGACGATGGTGATGCGCGAGACATGTTTCTGCGCTTCGGTCTCCGACACCGTGAGGCTCTCGATGTTGTAGCCGCGGCCGGAGAACAGGCCGATGACGCGCGCGAGCACGCCCGGCTCGTTGGCGACCAGCACTGACAGCGTATGCGTCTCGTTGGGATCGTGACGCTCTTCGATGAAATAGGCGGAGGCAGGCTGTTCCATTGTCGTTGTCTCTTTTCAACCGTCTCGGTCAGAATTCGATAGCAGCGGCGAAGCGCCGTAGCTCCTTCTCCCCGCTTGCGGGGAGAAGGTCGGGATGAGGGGCCGCCCCCGCGGGCTCGGAGCGCATGGAGAGCCCCCCAACCCGCCGCGAAGACGCGGCGACCTCTCCCCGCAAGCGGGGGAGAGGTAACTAAACCAGCGCCTTGCCGCCGGCGAAGGCCGCCGCAGTGGCTTCGTCATTGGCCTCGAGCGGCAGCAGCATTTCGTTATGCGCTTTGCCCGACGGGATCATCGGGAAGCAGTTTTCCAGATTGGCCACGCGGCAATCGAACAGCACCGGCTTCTTCACCTTGATCATCTCGTGGATCGCGCCATCGAGATCATTGGGCTTGCTGCACTGGAAGCCAACGCCGCCATAGGCCTCGGCGAGCTTCACGAAATCCGGCAGCGCTTCCGAATAGGAATGCGACAGACGGTTGCCATGCAGCAGCTGCTGCCACTGCCGCAC
The DNA here is from genome assembly GCA_943372615.1 of Bradyrhizobium ivorense. GTDB lineage: Bacteria > Pseudomonadota > Alphaproteobacteria > Rhizobiales > Xanthobacteraceae > Tardiphaga > Tardiphaga ivorense_A. The sequence goes on from CALRZK010000407.1 coordinate 3,751, forward strand.
CATGCCCATATACTGGTTGTTGAGGATGAAGATCTTGATCGGCAGTTCGTGCTGAACCGCAGCCGACAATTCCTGCATCGTCATCTGCACCGAGGCATCGCCGCCGATATCAATGACCAGCGAATCCGGATGCGCAACCTGCACGCCGAGCGCCGCCGGCAAACCATAGCCCATGGTGCCGAGACCGCCTGACGTCATCCAGCGGTGCGGCTCTTCGAAACCATAGAACTGCGCCGCCCACATCTGATGCTGGCCGACTTCGGTGGTGATGTAGGTGTCGAGATGTTTGGTGTTCTCGAACAATCGCTGGATCGCGAATTGCGGCAGGATCACATCCTGATTGGCCTTGTAGGCCAGCGAATTGCGCGCGCGCCAGCGATTGATCTCGAACCACCACGGATCGATCGCGGGCTTCTTCGCCTCAGCCTTGAACACCTGCAGGATGTCGCCCAGCACATTGGCGCAATCGCCGATGATCGGCACATCGACGCGGATGTTCTTGTTGATTGAGGACGGATCGATATCGATATGGATCTTCTTCGAATTCGGCGAGAACGCATCGGTGCGGCCGGTGATGCGGTCGTCGAAGCGCGCGCCGACGCAGAGCATGACATCGCAATCATGCATTGC
>CALRZK010000408.1:0-4379 GCA_943372615.1 Bradyrhizobium ivorense
GCCATGAGGCGCTGACGCGCGCGCCGATCGCGGAAGACCTGCGCGTGCTCGATCACGCCGCGCGCGATGGCGATGTGCGCGACATGGCGCAGGGCAAGGATGCGGTCGAAAGACTGTGGGACGCCTGCCAGATCCCAGACTACCGACGCATCGCGCCGGCTGCGCATGCGGAGCTGGTGACGACGATCTTCAACTTTCTGATGAAGCGCGGCCGCATCCCCGATGCCTGGTTCGGCGCCCAGATCGCGCAGGCTGACCGAACCGATGGCGACATCGACACGTTGTCAGGCCGGATTGCGCAGATTAGGACGTGGACCTTTGTGGCAAATCGTCCTGATTGGCTCGCAGATGCCGAACATTGGCAGGGAATCTCCCGTGAATTGGAAAATAAACTGTCAGATGCCCTTCATGAGAGGCTTACAGAGCGTTTCGTTGATCGTCGTACCAGTGTATTGATGCGCCGCTTGCGGGAAAACACGATGCTGAATACTGAAATTGGTAAGACGGGCGAAGTTGTTGTCGAGGGCCACACGATTGGCCGGCTCGATGGTTTTACATTCTTGCCCGATGCGGCCGAAGCCGGCTCCGATGCGAAGGCCTTGCAGGCCGCAGCGTCCAAGGCGCTGGCCGGCGAGATCGACGCGCGCGCGGAGAAACTCTCCAATGCGCCGGACGATCAGCTGGTGCTCACATCCGACGGCACGCTGCGCTGGACCGGCGATGCGGTTGCCAAGCTGGTCGCTGCCGATGACGTGCTGCAGCCACGCCTCCGCATCATCGCCGACGAGCGCCTCACCGGCGCACCGCGTGATGCCGTGCAGGCCCGCCTCGATCTCTTCCTGAAGACGCATATCGAAAAGCTGCTCGCGCCGCTGTTCGAACTCGCAAAGGCCGAAGACGTCACCGGCATCGCGCGTGGCATCGCCTTCCAGCTCAATGAAGCACTTGGCGTGCTCGAGCGGCAGAAGATCGCCGCCGAGATGAAGGATCTCGATCAGCCGTCGCGCGCCGTGCTGCGCAAATATGGCGTGCGCTTCGGCGCCTATCACATCTATTTCCCGAACCTGCTGAAGCCCGCTGCGCGTTCGCTCGCAGCACTGCTGTGGGCGCTGAAGCAGGACAATATCGATATGTCCGCGCTGTCCAGCGCGCAGCATCTCGCAGGCTCCGGTCGTACGTCGTTCCCTGTCGACAAGGTGCTCGGCCGCGATGCCTATCGCGTGCTCGGCTATCGCCATGCGGGCGAGCGTGCCGTGCGCGTCGATATTCTCGAACGTCTGGCCGATCTGATCCGTCCGGCACTGTCCTGGCGCGAGAATTCGCCGGGCGAGAAGCCGGCCGGCGCCTATGACGGCCGCAGCTTCACCGTGACCCAGGCGATGACCTCGCTCACCGGCTCGGCCGGCGAAGATTTTGCGTCGATCCTGCGTGCACTCGGCTATCGCATGGAGAAGAAGCCGGCGCTGCCGCCCGCTCCGCCGAAGCCGCTGGCTGCGACGACGCCGATCGAAGCTACGTCTGCTGATGCAGCGGTGGAAGCGGATGCGCCTGTATCGGATGCGGCGCAGGCCGATGCTGCAGCAGAAGCTGCGCCGACCGCTGAGGCTGATGCTGTAGAGCCGGTCGCCCAGGTCGAAGCGACTGAAACTGCTGAAGCTCCTGTTGCAGAAGAGACTGTCGCTGCATCGTCGGCGTCGCTGCTGCCGGAAGTGTCGCCGGTCGCAAGCGAGTCTGTTGTTGAAGCGCCGGCGGAAGCCGTGACTGAAGAGGTGGCTCCGGTTGAAGCTGCTGCTTCAGAGGCGGCTCCTGCAGAAACTGCCGATGCAGACGCTCCGGCTGCTGAAGCTGCTGCGCCCGCCGAACCCGAGATGGTCGAAGTCTGGCGTCCCGGTGGCCGTTCGGATGAACGCCGTCCGCCGCGTCATGATCGCAACCGCAATCAGCATCGCCGCGATAACAATGCCGGCCAGGCAGCGGCTCCGGCCGGCCAGGCCGAAGGTGCTGTCGCCGACGGCAACCGCGGCAATCGCCCGGATCGCAACAATGGTGGTCGTCGCGACCGCGATGGCGATCGTGGTGGCAACAAGGATTTCCGCCGTCCGCGCAGTGATGTGCCGGCTGGTGGCGCGCCGAATCGCGAAGCCCGCGGCGATCGCAACGACAAGGGCGGCGCTCGTCCGCCGCGCGATCGTGATCAGCGCTTCGGGGGCGGCAAGGGCAAGTTCGGCGACAAGGGCCGCGAAGGTGGTCGCGACCGGGATCGCGGTGGCGGCGCCACGCGTCCCTACGCATCCAGCGCCGCACCGCGTGAGCGCGGTGGCGCCATTGATCCGAACTCGCCTTTCGCCAAGCTCGCAGCGCTCAAGGAGCAGCTGGGCAGCAAGGAGTAGGATTTTTCTTAACCTCTTCCCGCTTGCGGGGAGAGGTCGACTGTAACGCGCGCAGCGCGTGGAAGTCGGGTGAGGGGGCTCTCCACATGCTCCGTCGCCAGAGGAGAGAGCCCCCTCATCCGTCCCGGCGTCGCTGCGCTCCGCCGGGCCACCTTCTCCCCGCAGGCGGGGAGAAGGCAGAAAGAGCTTACCATTGGACCGACAGCGTCTCGATAAATGGCTGTGGCATGTGCGGGTGGTGAAAGCCCGCACCAGTGCTGCTGCGCTGGTCGAGGGCGGCAAGGTCCGGGTCAATGGCGAGCGGCAGAAGTCGCCCGGCCACGGCATCAAGATCGGCGATGTGATTACCGTTACCCTGGATCAGGCAGTCCGGGTGATGAAGGTCGCGGCATTTTCCGAGCGACGGGGGGATGCAAGCGCGGCCCGGCTGCTCTATACGGATTTGCAACATCCGCCGGAGTAATTATGTAGGGCGGAAAGGCCCGGCCAGAGGCGGTTCGTGGCAAAATCCTTCTCAATGACGGAAACGCACTGATCCAATCCGGTCGCATGTCTTGCGGCAGTGGGGTGGGTGCGCTACGCAACCGTCAAAATTAGACTGTTTCCGGAGTTCTGGATGACTTACGTCGTCACCGACAATTGCATCAAGTGCAAGTACACCGACTGCGTCGAGGTGTGCCCCGTGGATTGCTTCTACGAGGGCGAGAACATGCTGGTCATCCATCCGGACGAATGTATCGATTGCGGCGTGTGCGAGCCTGAATGCCCCGCCGACGCGATCAAGCCGGACACCGAAGGCAATATCGAGAAGTGGCTGCAGATCAATCTGGAGCACGCCAAGAAGTGGCCGAACATCACCCAGAAGATCGATCAGCTGCCTGAGGCCGAGGAATTCGACGGCCAGGAAGGCAAGTATGAGAAATTCTTCTCGGCTGCCCCGGGCAAAGGCGACTAAGGACTATCCTTAAAGCCTTTAGTTATCTAAATACCTTTGACGACCTGAAATTTACCCTGACCTTGATTATGACCGCTTCGCGGCCGCCTGGCGGTCACGAGGGGGCATAAATCATTGATTTTTGCGGGAAATGTGCTATTATAGGCACATTCAAGAAGCTGGACCGTGTGGTGCCGCTCGTTTTTGGCCCTGCCGGGTTCCCGTTTTATAAAAATCAAACAGGGGCGTGGTAGTTGCCGCGCACGGGCCGTGTCACAGAAAACGCGTAAAAAGAGTATCTCTAAGCCTTCGAAGAAGACGGCTGCGGTGAGCGCGACTGCCAGTAAGACTGGTGCGAGCAAAAGCAGCGTGAGCAAAGGCCCTGCACGGCCCCCTGTCAAGGACACACGGACGACGACCCGCACCACGGCCAAGGTTTCGCCAGTCAAGGCTCCGGCTACCAAGGCTCCAGCCAAGGTTTCCGCTGCCAAAGCTCCCGTGAAGGCACCCGCCAAGGCTCCTGCAGCCAAGGCGCCGGTAGCCAAGACCACGGTTGCGAAGACGGCGCCAGCCAAGACCTCTGGTGTGAAGGCTCCTGCTACCAAGGCCCCTGTTACGAAGGTCGTTGCGCCCGAGTCCGCCCAGAACAAAAGAAGTGAAATGCCGAACAAGACGACTAAGCCTGCGACCGAGAAGTCTGCCGCCAAAGCTGCTGCCAAGCCGACCGTGAAGCCCGCTGCAGCAAAGGCCTCTGCTGCGAAGCCGGTGGCCGAGAAGCCGCGCACCGAGAAGTCGTTTGCGCCGAACACCACGGCGTCCGCCATGAAGGCTGCTGCCGCGAAGGAACAGGCCAAGCTGGCTGCTGCCGAGAAGCCGGTGGCTGCGAAGCCGGCAGCACCGGCTCCCCGCGCCGAAGAGCCGAAGAAGACGGCGACCCAGCGTCAGGGCTTCAAGACCAATGAATATGTGGTCTATCCGGCCCATGGCGTCGGTCAGATCCTCGCGATCGAGGAGCAGGAAATTGCGGGCGCCAAGCTCGAACTGTTCGTCATCAA
>CALRZK010000409.1:0-4376 GCA_943372615.1 Bradyrhizobium ivorense
CAAAGGCGTCCTGTTGCCACTGCTCCGGTGTCCGGCCGTCGAGAATTGCCGTTTCGTCGACAAATTTTCGTACGTTGGTCGGGCCATATCCCTCCGGGGCGTCGAATTTCTCGTCGATAAACTTGTAGCCCTGCGCGCCACTCTGATGATCGAGCAGAGGTTTGCAGGCGTCCGCGAGAGCGTCGATCCCGTCTGGATAATTTCGGATACAGTAGTAGATGTCGTAAGCATCCTTCTGCTTGTGTCGACCGTTCAAGGCATGGCCCTTCATGGCCAGCAGGGCCGGAATCGAGCACACGGCCACTTCGACGCGATTTGTGCCGCCGTCAGGCATTTCGCCGGAGATGGCGACGAGCTGATAGAAGCGAAGTGCGAGGTCCGCCCCATCGGCCCGCTGGACGGCAAAATCGCTCAGGATCGGCGGATTGTTCTTCACGATCTCCGCATGGCGCGGCATGAGGAAGTCAACCACGATGTCGATGGGAGCGCCTGCGTCGTCGACAGGAACTTGGCGCACGAGCTGGAAGCGGCGAAGCTCCTCGCGTTGCGTGTAGCCCTGCCCCATCAACGCCTCGACCAGGGTGACATACTCACCATCGCCGAGAGCCTCTGCATCGAGGCCGAGGTCGACGTCGAGCGTTCCGACATGCGGCATGTCCTCATTGTCGAGCAGAAGCCAGGGCACGGCGCCCCCGATCACGGCGAACTTGCCCTTAAAACTGCCAAGGATCTGACCGATCTCGATCAGAACACCTTTAACCGCCCTCGTGGTGCGGTCCTCGTAATCCGATGCGGATTGAGGATCAGGTGGCACTATTTTCGCCATGCCAGAAGCTCCTGTCGCAGATGATCGGCAGCCTCGGCGCCGCGCTCCCCGGCCATACCCAGATCAAGATAAGTTTGGACCGGGCTCGTACAGAAGATGCCGGGCGCTGGTTCAACTGTATCCAGAAAGAGACCGTTATCTTTCGGGATCGTCACAACGACATTTGCTCCGGAGCGAGCAGGCGACATCTTTAGTTCGGCTCGCAGAGCGGTAAGCCCGTCCCCATCCGCGTAGAAATAATGAGTTGGCACCCTCCCGTAGGGAGCGAGCCAATGCGATGCCGAAAACGATGCCAAGATTGCGTTAGCTGCATTCTGCTGACAGTGCAGCGCATTGCGCAGAGCCCGGTCTAACAATTGCCCATGGAGCGTCGTGTAGAACTCTGAACGCTCGCCTTGCGGAGGCTCATAAGCCTCGCGCCAAGCGTCGAGAAGACGGTCGGGCTGCGACAGGCGAAGGCCGTCGTCGGCAATCTCGGCCCATTCGCGATCAACCAGTTCGCCGCGAACATTGCTGACGTGTCCGAGGCTCACATCGGACGCCTGCGCCAGATCGGCGACCCGCCAGGCCCGTACCGGCTCGCGAAGGAGGACGCGCAACACCTGTGCGGATTTCGGCTTGAAGATAGATTTCAAGTTGCGTTGGACGGCAGGCGGCCTGGCATCGACCTGGCGTTCAATGAACACACTGTCAAACGTGACCCGAGCGTTTCCCACGAGATCGACAAAACCCACATCGAACTCGCGGCAAATGGCTTGCGCCTCCGGAGATAGATAAGGTGCGATGAAGAGCGGAGTCGCCGGCGGATCGAAGCCGTTCGCCGCCTTCCGGAGTTGAAGAAGAGCCGCTCGCACATGCCGCGGCTGTCCGATTGGCTTGACTTCGCAGACCAGCAATCGTCCGCGCCCGTCGAGATTCACTCTGACGACGACATCAACGCCGGAATCTGGTGGCGCAAGTTTTACCTCGTCGACGTGGATAACTGGCACACTTTGCAGCAGCGCATGGATCGCATCTGCTCCTTGGCGCTCAATGTCGTTCACGTTCGGCGGAGATTTCAGCATGTGCTGAAAATGGCCGAAAAGGTGAAATGTGTCAAGTTATTTCAGTGAAACAGACTATTTCAGCGAACGCTGAAGCGGGCGAAGGTGTGAAGTTCTGGATCTCGGCTCACAGCGCCTAGGCTCTTACAGAATACCCCAAGCTCGATATCGCCCTCGTCCGGTCGCCTCCCTTACCCCAAGCTCGGCGATCAGATTGAGCGCGCCGCGCGGCGTGATCTCGGCGGCCTTCGCAATCATGGAAGCGGAGACGATAGGGCGCGAGAGAACCAGATCGATCACGACGGGCAGGCTGCTCGATGAGCGCCGCCCCCTGGCCTTTCGCTCCATCTGCTCTCGCGCCTGTCCGAGCCGGACGATCTCCTTCATGCCTGCCTCTGCTACGGCCGACATCGCATCGAGGAACGCGAGCAATCGTGTCATCCTCCCATGCGCCCGCCGGCGCTCACGGGGTATGGCCTTCAGCCCTACATGAAACCCCGGCAGGTGCGACGCGATCTTTCCGCGTGCCCGCAAATGAGCGGCGACGAGTTGCCCGCCAAGTGGATGTTGCCGTTGCAAAGGCTCGATGGTTTCCCACGCATCAAATAGTATTGCCCCAGCGAGGGTGGCCGGCAGGCTTGCGGTCTCCTTCAGCACAGCCCGCCATTGCCCCATCCGCTCGCGCTCGTCCCAGTCCGGATCCCGGATGACGAGATCGCTGACGATCAATGAAGGCCGTTCAGATGGGCTCGGCATCGAGCCATGGGCAATTCCGTCCAGAACACGCTGTGACCGATTGATGATGGCGTCGATATGGGCGAACTCGCGAGAGAGCGGGTCGTCATCTTCTACGTCGAAAGCCCCCTCCCCTTTCGGATGTATTGGAACGGGATCGGGTTCCGGCTTAATGGCGGCCGATCCGGCGAGCGACGAGACGCCTGCTTCACTGAGAGCCCATCCCGGCTGCGCGCCAGCGATCCGGCGACGTGATCGCAGGATAGCGTGCGCGATGGTCAGTTCGTGCGTCGGCGCGCGGATATCCATGCGGGCGTCGTGGAGAACCAGGTCCGCGATGTGGACGAGTTCGCCAGACACCCACATGCTGGCGGCCGCGTCAAAGAAATGCCCCCTCTCGATAAAGCCCTCGCCGACCCCGCTATGGCGCACGGCCTCGTCGAGACGTGCCAGCTCGTCCTCAGCCCGGGCAATAGCGGGAAGCAGGGTGTGGAGGTGAAGTTCTCCGACTTCATAAGTCATTGTAGGTTCGCAGTATTTATACCGATACGGAAGCTATCACGGCGGTAGCTTCTGTCACATCGATATCCGTTTTCCCGCGTGCAGGAAAGAGAGCGGCGCAGCCTTCTAAACTGAACAACCGCGCGCCAGCGGAACCCTCGATCGGCGGAATAAGCTGGTTTCACGGGCTTTTTGCCTGTCACAAGACGCTCGAAAAGCGACAAGAGACGTTTACAAACGACCAGTTAGGCTTATCTTCTGTGTTTGGAATTACGCTCTATCCTCTTCTCTCAGGCGCTCCAAATGGCTGCTAACACGCAAAATCGAGCTTCCGGTCGACCACAGAGCCGGCTGATCGGCTATGCGCGTGTGTCGACAGATGACCAAGCGACGGAAGCACAGGAGATTGAACTCCGGTCGGCCGGCTGCAATCAGGTCATCCGGGAACACGGATCCGGTGCTTCTCGTGTCCGCCCTGCCCTTGCTAAGCTGCTTCGCGAGATTGGCGCCGGCGATACCCTTGTCGTCGTTCGCCTCGATCGTTTGGCGCGCTCGGTCAGCCACCTGCTCGAAATGATCGAGGATCTTGCCGTCAAAGGCGCTCACTTCCGATCGCTGCACGATCCGATCGACACCTCGACCCCGCAGGGAATGTTCTCGCTTCAGGTCCTTGGCGCTGTGGCCCAGCTCGAGCGCGCTTTGATCTCCGAACGCACCAAGGCCGGCATCCGAGCCGCAAAGGCGAGGGGAAAGAAACCCGGCAATCCAGGCCTCCGCGAACGTCGGCCGGAGGCGCTGGCCAAGATGACCGCTGCCCAGAAGGCAGCTTACGGCGATCGCGTCCAGGCAATGGCAGGTCAATGGTTGCCAACGGTCAGGCGGATGCGGCCAGACCACACCTGGGATGATATTTCTCGGGTTCTGCGGCAGCGCGGTCTCGACTGGACTCCCGAACGCCTGCGCCGTGCCGTCAAGTGGATGGTCACTGAACGCATGGCCGAGCCGATCCTGCTCAAAAAGTCCCCTCCCCGGCTTCCCGAAGATCGACTGATGACGCTGATTGCGGGCATTCATTCGTCCAATCCAGACCTCACCTTGCGCGAAATCGCCAGTCAGCTCGAACGGCTTCACGAACGAACGCCGCGCGGCGGTTCGAAATGGGCGCCCTCCTCGGTCAAGAACCTTATCGACCGCGCGCGCCGGGCCGGACTTCTCCCGGTTGGAAACACCACGTCCCCCGGAAGCTGACCTCCCTCCCACCATCATCGCGT
>CALRZK010000410.1:0-4376 GCA_943372615.1 Bradyrhizobium ivorense
CAATCCTGGATCATGAACAGCGTCAGCTTGCGGAAGCCGTCAATGTCTGCACGATAGATGATCGAGCGGCTCTGGCGCTCGCTGCTGACGAGGCCTGCGCGTGACAGCGTGGCCAGATGCGCCGACATCGTGTTTTGCGGCACCTCCAGCAGGCGCGCGAGTTCGCCGGCCGCAAGACCCGCAGGCTCGTGCTTCACGAGCAGGCGGAATGTCTCGAGGCGGGTGACTTGCGCCAGAGCGGAGAGGGCCGAAATTGCTTCTTGCGATTTCATATATCCAGAATTATGGATATATTGGAATGTGTCAAGCGTCGTGGATCTTTGAAGGTCGGAATGAGCGAGAAACAGCTGCGGGTCATTCTCGCATTGGGCACGACGCAGACGCTGGCATGGGCGTCCAGCTATTATCTGCCGGCGATCCTCGCCAATCCCATTGCGCAAGAGCTCGGCATTTCTCCCACGCTGTTCTTTGCGGCATTCTCCGGCGCACTGGTGATCTCGGGGCTGCTTGGCCCGCGCGTCGGGCGGCAGATCGATCGCGTCGGCGGCCGCCAGGTGCTGTCGATGTCGAATGTCACCTTCGCCGTCGGGCTGGCGCTGCTCGGCAGTGCGCATTCCAGCGCTGTCCTGATCGTAGCGTGGCTGTTTCTCGGCGTCGGCATGGGGCTCGGACTTTACGATGCCGCCTTCGGCGCGCTCGGGCGCATCTTTGGCGACAAGGCGCGGCGGGCCATCACCGGCATCACCTTGATGGCGGGCTTTGCCAGCACCATCGGCTGGCCGCTTTCGGCCTGGGGGCTCGAACACATCGGCTGGCGCAACACCTGCTATGTCTGGGCCATCGCGCATCTCGTGATTGGTCTGCCGCTGAACCTGCTATGCCTGCCGCGCGTCGATCGGCGTGTGGTGGCGACAGAGGCCGGGGTCAAGCCACACATTCCCATCGACCGGGCGATGGTGCTGCTGGCCATTGCCTTCGCGGCGGCATGGGCGGTGACGGGGGCGATGGCGGCGCATCTGCCGCGGATCCTCGAAAGCCTCGGCGCCACCACCGTGCAGGCGGTGGCCGCAGGCGCGTTTATCGGGCCGGCGCAGGTGCTGGCGCGGATCGTGGAGGCCAGTCTGCTCAGCCGGTCGCATCCGTTGCTGTCGTGCCGCCTGGCCTGCGCGGCGCATCCCGTCGGAGCTTTGATCATCGCTGTCATCGGCGGGCCGGCGGCGATCGTGTTTGCGATCTTCCACGGCGCCGGCAATGGCATTCTCACCATCGCGCGCGGCACGGTTCCGCTGGCGATTTTCGGGCCGCACAATTACGGCTATCGCCTCGGCCTGCTCGGCGCGCCCGCGCGGGTGGCGCAAGCGATGGCGCCGCTGGCATTCAGCCTGCTGATCGATGATCTCGGCGGCTATGTACTGGTGGTGTCGTCCGGCCTCAGCCTGCTGGCGCTGTTCGCGCTCTGCCTGTTGAAGGTGACGCGGTTTCAGCCGCAGCACTCAGGTACTGCGTGATCTGCGAGGGCCGAGGGGGATCTGTGTGATCCATGCATGCCGCGCTCTTGACCGACGCGGCATTCGGCAGCCAATGGGCACCTGGATCAATCGGATAGAAACGGACCATCGTGGCGCTGCTACCTGCACTGGATTCACCGCGATGGCAGGGAACGGCATCGTCGTTTCTTTTTGGCCTGCGGTCGGTCGCCACGACAATTCTGTCTGCGGTGCTGTTCGCCACCTATGTCGGCATCGGCGCGCTCGCGCATGATACGCATTTCAGCCTGTTCTGGGCGATGCTGAGCACGGCACTGATCTGGGCCGGCCCGGCGCAGATCATCCTGCTGGCGGCGCTCGGCTCTGGCGCGACGGCCGTTCAGGCGGCGATCGCCGTGGGCGTCAGCGGCATCCGCCTGTTTCCCATGGTGGTGTCGGTGCTGCCGATGCTGCGCGCGCCGACGACGAAAAAGAGGCAGCTGATCCTGCCATCGCATTTCATCGCGGTGACGCTGTGGGTCGAATGCTTTCGCTTGTTGCCCTTGGTGCCGCGCGAGCGCCGCATCGCCTTCGTCAACGGGCTCGGCTGCGGTCTTGTCGTCATCTGCCTCACAGCGACATGGATCGGCTATCATCTCGCGGCCAATCTGCCGCCGCTGTTCGGTGCGGCGATCCTGCTGCTGACGCCGCTGGCGTTTCTTCTCTCCACGGCGCGCAGTTGCAAGAAGCTCCCCGATGTCATCGCGCTGGTGCTCGGCCTTGCGCTGTTTCCCGTCGTGTCGTGGTTCAACACCGGCGTCGATATCCTCATCAGTGGCATCTCTGCCGGCACCATTGCCTATGGCGTGCATCGCTGGAGGCGGGCGTGAGCGAATTGCAGACCTTTATCGGCGACTGGCATGCACTCGTCATTCTCGTGCTCGCAGGTTTCCTGCCCAATGAGATCTGGCGGATGCTTGGCCTCTGGCTCGGTGGCGGCATCGATGAAGAGGCCGACATTCTGGTGTGGGTGAGGGCGGTGGCGACTGCGATCCTTGCCGGCGTCATTGCGCAGATCCTCGTCTTTCCGCCCGGTGCGCTTGCCACCGTGCCGGCGCCGCTGCGTTATGGCTCGGTGTTGGTCGGGCTGTTGGTGTTTCTCGGCTTCAAGCGCTCGATCTTTGCGGGCGTGCTCTGCGGCGAGTTGATGATGGTCGGTGGGAAATACTGGCTGGGCTGATCCACCGCGCAGCTTGCACTCTTGTCTGACTACCCAAACGCGAGAGTGTCTCGCCAAGCAAAACAAGAATGCCTTGGGAGAAACCATGACCTCGCGCCTGCGCTCCGCGCTGCTATCAACCGTCATCATTGCGGCAACCGCGATCGCTGCACCGCTCGCCCGCGCAGCGGAATATCCGACACGTGCGATCAAGCTCGTCGTCCCCTATGCGGCGGGCGGCCCAACCGATGTGCTCGCGCGTCTCGTCGCCGACTATCTCGGCCGCGACCTCAAGCAAACGACGGTGGTGGAGAACAAGCCGGGCGCGCAGGGTGCGATCGCTGCCGAACAGGTCGCGCGTGCAGAGCCGGATGGCTACACGCTGTTCGTGACCGCTGCATCGATCATGGTGCTCAATCCGCTGCTCTACAAAAAGCTGCCCTATGATCCGCAGAAGGATCTGCGCATGCTGACGGTGGTCACCGATCTGCCGGTCGTGATGGAAGTGCATCCGTCGGTGCCGGCGAAGACGGTGAAGGAATTCGTCGCCTATGCGAAGGCCAATCCGGGCAAGCTGAATTTCGGCTCGGCGGGGACGGGCGGCACGATCCATCTGGCCGGCGAGATGTTCAAGCAGATCGCGGGCGTCGAGATGACCCATGTGCCCTATAAGGGCGCAGGGCCGGCGCTGACGGATCTGTTGTCGGGCAATATCCAGGTGATGTTCGATACGCTCTCCACGGCGCTGCCGCCGGTGAAGGGCGGGCTGCTGCGTCCGTTGGGCGTGTCGTCAAAGGAGCGCAGCCCCGATCTGCCGGATGTGCCCACCGTGATCGAGAGCGGCTATCCCGATTATCAGGTGGGGGTCTGGTTCGGTCTGGCCGGGTCTTCGAAACTGCCGGATGAGGTGGTGACAAAGGTCATGGCCAGCATGGACAAGGCGTTGAACGATGCCGCCTTCCGCGCCTCGCTGGAAAAGATCGGTTTTCCCGTGCTGAAGCCGAAGACGGTGGCCGAGATCAATCAATTCGTTGACGAGGACCGCGCGCGGTGGTCGAAAGTCATCAAGGCGATGAACATCTCGCTGGATTGATCAGGGAATGCATCATGGTTCGTGAAAGTGAAATCCGCGCCGGCGAAGTGGTCGTCGAGGCACCGAAACCGAACCATGCGGGCCTCGTTTATATCGGACGCATCCGCACGCCCTGGACGTCGCGGCTGGAAACGCCGCGGCAAGGCCGGCATGATGGGCCGGTATGCCGGCTGGAAATCTTCGAGCCCTGGGTCGCCGGGCTCAAGGATCTCGAACTCTACAAGACGCTCGAGGTGCTGTACTGGCTGCATCTGTCGCGGCGCGATCTCGTGCTGCAGAGCCCGAAGAACGACGGCACGGCGCGCGGCATCTTCTCGCTCCGCACCCCGGTGCGGCCGAACCCGATCGGTACGTCGCTGGTGAAGCTGGTGGGGATCGAGGGACCTGTGGTGCTGGTCCGCGGACTGGATTGTCTCGACGAAACGCCGTTGCTGGACATCAAGCCCGACCGCTGCGAATTCACGCCACTGGCGCCGCCGCAGCCGGGGGATTTTCAGGTGGGGTGAAGCGCGGAGCCGTAGGATGGGTTGAGCGAAGCGAAAACCCATCAGCCGAACGATATGGCAGGCTCCGCTGATGGGTTTTCGCGAAGCCGCTC
>CALRZK010000411.1:0-4357 GCA_943372615.1 Bradyrhizobium ivorense
GGCAGATACGGTGATCACGGTCAAAGCCAGGAGAATTTTACGCATTGTCGTCCTTCAATTGAGCAAGCAAGAGTCAGCCCGCCGGGTGCATACCATAATCAGTAACGATCGCACCTCTCGAGCGATCCCCAACGGCGACGATTTCCTCACATTCATGGCGAGGGATGCATGCGAGACACAGGCCGCAAACCGGTTAACCCGCAAAATGCGGCCAAAGGTTGCAGCTTCCGCACGGCCATACCTGCCGGACACGAACGCGTCATCAGATGCAAAGGTCAGTCCCGGACCAGTTGCACACGGCAAAACAACCCCCGATGTTAAGATGGAACCGTTTCGGCTAGCGTTCATGTCGGGATTGCTGCTCATTGCCGAATTGAACCTGTTTCAAGCGCCGCGACACTTACGTCCGAAGCGTCGCGGCACCATGTTGCCGATGCGATGCCAACCTTTTGGGGATCCAACACATGACAACTCGTTCTGCCAAGCTGCTCGGACACGCCCTCAAGGCCGCTGGCGCTGGCGCACTTCTGATGCTCTCGGTTTCCGCGAGCCACGCGCAATCGGCCCCCTTTGCGGGCTTCGACGGTAACTGGAGCGGCATCGGCACCGTCACCATGTCCGATGGCTCGTCAGAAAAGATTCGCTGCCGCGCCAGCTACAAGGTTGGCGGCAGCGGCACGGCACTCGAACAGAGCCTGCGCTGCGCCAGCGACAGCTACAAATTCGATCTCGCAGCCAATGTGAAAAGCGATGGCAGCAACGTCTCCGGCAGCTGGAGCGAGGCCAGCCGCAACGTCTATGGCAACCTGAATGGCAAGGCCGGCGGCGGCCAGATCGACGTCTTCGTCGAGGCCGCAGGCTTTGCAGCGAACATTACGCTTACGACCCGGGGCAACAAGCAGAACGTCTCGATCTCATCGAAGGGCGAGATTCGCGGCGTCAATATCAGCATGACCAAGGGCTGATTTCTGTAGGGTGGGCAAAGGCGCATAGCGCTGTGCCCACCTTCAAGTGTCGTGCGCGTGATGGTGGGCACGCTTCGCTTTGCCCACCCTACAAGCCTATTCCTTCGCCAGCGTCGATTTCCCCGTCAGCTTCTTCTGCAGCTGGATCAGCCACATCGAAGTGGGACGCAGGATGAAGAGATCGGCGATCAGCGCCGCCACCATCGAGAAGGCGCTGAGCCAGCCGAACAGCCGCAGCGACGGCAGATCCGAGAACACCGTCACCACCAGACCGCAGGCCAACACGACCGTCGTCAGGATCAGCGCCGGGCCGACCAGCACTGTCGCGCGTTCGACGGCAACGGCAGGATCGGTGCCCGGCGTATCTTCGAGACGCAGGCGGTTGAGGAAGTGGATGGTCGCGGACAGACCGAGACCGAAGGACACGGTGAGCGCCACCACGCTGGCAAATTGCAGCCCCTCCCCGAGCAGCCACAACACAAAGCCTGCGAGCACCACCGGGAAAATACCTGGCAGGATGCAGGCCAGCATCACCACCCATGAGCGGAATGCGAGACCGATGAAGATGGCGACAAGGCCGAATTCGATGGTCAGACCGTGATTGAGCTTCTCGATCATGCCGGCGCTGTTTCGCGCGGCAATCGCAGAGAGGCCGGTGACCGCGATCTCGTAGCCGGGATGCGCGGCGCGTACCGTGTTAAGTGCCGCGTCGAGCTTGTCGACCACCGGCAGGATCTTGCTTGAGTCGCTGTCAGGCACGCGACCGGACACCACCACCGCGGTCTGGTCTGCCGAGATGAAGCGGCGCACCAGATGCTCCGGGATGACGCTGACATATTCCTTCAGCGTGGCGACGTCGGTCGAACCGGCCTTCTCAGCGAGCCAGCGCCGCAGTGTCTCCAGCGACCAGACGTTGCCCACGCCGGCCTGCTTCTCGACCATGGCGTGGACTTGGGCGATGGTATCCAGCGTGTCCTTCGAATAGAGGTCGGCGCCCTTCGGGAATTCGATCAGGATATCGATGGGATTGGCACCAGTGAGTTTTGCGTCGAGGCGCCCGCTGGCAGCCACGGCCTGCTCCTTGTCCGGCACCTGATCGGCGAGACGATAGCGCGGCTCCAGGCTCGCATAGATCGTGCCGAGGCCGACCACGACGATCAGCGAAATCAGGCTGAACAGGCCGGGACGACCGACCATGCGCACCGCGATCCAGTAGCAGAAGGCACGCAGCGCCTGCACGCCGGCGTCAGCCGCCTGGAATTTCTGCGCGAACAGCTTTTCGTTACGCACCAACAGCACGCCGAACACCGGCACCAGTGACAGCACCGCGACCAGCGCGATGATGGTTGCGGTCAGCCCCGCTTCGCCGAAGGCACGGATCAGATCCGAGTCCGAGAACTGCAGCGCGAGGAACGAGATGCCAGCCGTGCCGTGCGTGAGCACGCAGGCCGGGCCGACCACGCGAACCGCATTGGTGAACGCTGAATACTTATCCTCGCCTGCGATCAGGCGATCGCGCGCCGCAAATGTCAGCTGCATGGAGTCCGCAAAACTGATGACCATGATCAGCGGCGTCATCACATTGAGGAACATGTTGAGACTGAAGCCGGCCCAGCCGAGTGCGCCCAGCGACAGCAGGATCGCCAGCAGCGGCGGGAATGCCGCAACGATCATGAAACTGATCTTGCGGAAGAAGATGATGGCGATGACGCAGCCGGCCAGAATGCCGATGACATTGTACATCAGGCCGTCGCGCTCGACCGCATTGCGGATTTCGAGCTGCATCACCGGCACGCCCGACAATTCCTTGGTCAGGCCGCTATCCGCGAGATCCTCATTCATCGTCTTGCGGATATCCGCAATGACGCCAGTGAGCTTGTTGTTGCTAACCACGGCCGGATCGAGTGACAGCACGACCAGCGCCAGCGTGCCGTCATCAGACAGCAACTTGCCGCGGATCAGCTCGTTCTGCTTCACCGTCTCGATGAACTGATCATAAGCCGCGCCTTCAGGCAGCTCGTTCGGAAACAGCGCCGCCGGCAATTTGCCGGGCGCAGGCGTCTGCCGCGCGGAAAAGATCGAGATCAGACCGCGGACACCATCGACCAGCTGCATGTCGGTGACAAGGTCACGCATCTTTTGCAGATTGTCGCGGGAGAGCAGCGTCTTGCCCTCGATGACCACCAGCACGTCGAATTCGGTCGACGGGAAGCGCTTCGTCACTTCCTCATACTGTTTGTATTCCTTGCTGTCGGAGCGAAACAGCTGGCTCAGCGAATCGTCGATCTTGATACGCTGAATGCCGAACACGGCGCCGATCACCAGCGCCAGCAGGATGATGCAGGACAGGATCGGCGCCTTGACCGCGATCAGGCCGATACGCTCGAGGCCAAACGCAATGCTGGACGGCCCACGCCCCAATTTCTTGATATCGGCGTCGTGGGAGCTCATATGGTCCATGCCGTGTCCTGTAACTGTTTGTCTGGATTGAGCAATTGTGCGGTCAAATTGTCGGGCGGGTGTAGCAGTTCTGTGTGACTATTCGCAAGGCGACGCTGGCGCGGGGCTGCGCTTGGGAACACAAATTCCGGTGTCAGAGCGCTGACTGCGTCAATCCGGCTGTTTGGTCGGGGCCGCCAATTGCAGTCCGCTCTCGTCCTTCAAGGTCACACCAGTGATACCACGTCGCAGGCCCTCACGTGCCAGCCATGCAATCTTGATGGACGCCTCGTCGAAACTCAGCCCGGCTGACTGGATATTGGAGACGCAATTGCGCTCGGCGTCACTGCGGCCTGGTTTCGGCGCGACGGTCACATAGGCGCCGAGGCTATGCGGCGCGGATAGACCGGGCCGCTCGCCGATCAGCATGATGGTCATCCGCGTATTGAGCAGCGCACCGATCTCATCACCCAGCGCGACTCGCGCGTTACTGGCGACGGCGATTGGGCCGAGCGACAAGCCATCCAGCTTCGGCAGCAGCGCTGCGACCAGACCGAGCGCATGGGCATTAACCGCCGCGGGCGAAAGTCCATCGGCGATCACGAGTGCGATGTCGCAGCCCGCAATGCCCTGACTTTCCAGCAAAGCGCGCGATTCGGGCACGAGCTTGCGACCGAGATCGGGACGCTTGAGATAATCGGCGCGGTCCGCCACGAGGCTGGATACAGGGAGTGCCATATACCCCTGCTGCGCCAAAGCTGCTGCGATGGCTGCAGACGCGAAGGGCGCATGCACGGCATCGCGGGCACGCGCATGATCGAGCGTAAAATCCAGCAGCGCCTTCGTCGTCAGACTGGCACCGGCACGGCCGAGACCAACGCGTGCGGGCGTCAGTCTGCGTAGATCAGCGATTCCACGAATCGAAGATGACGTCAGGTCGCTGCGTTCGGCCA
>CALRZK010000412.1:0-4350 GCA_943372615.1 Bradyrhizobium ivorense
ATCACCCCGATGACGCATAATTTCTGCGAGAGCTGCAACCGCGTTCGCATCACCTGCACCGGCACGATCCACACATGCCTGGGTCACGAGGATGCCTCCGATTTGCGCAAGCCGCTGCGTGCCTCTGCCGACAATGGATTGCTGAATGCCACTATCGACCGCGCCATCGGCCTGAAGCCGAAGGGCCACGATTTCATCATCGATCGCCGCCACAACCGCCCGAGTGTCAGCCGCCATATGAGCGTAACCGGCGGTTGATCGGCGCACCGCCATACCCTCCCGCATACCCCCGACCAATGGCCTGTCTTCAACCGTCAATTTCTGATTGACGATTGCATGACGCGCTGAAATGGTGCCGAAAATTTTGATCGCCCAGCGGAAAAAGCTCCGCTTTCTCAGTGAGAAAGACGTGATCCGCGAGAGGTCGGGCGAGTTTCGGGGGAAACCGTGGACGTACTCAAATTCACGAATGCCATCGATCGGCTGAGCGATGTCTTCGGCTTTATCGCCAAGTGGCTCGTGCTGCTCGCCTGCCTGGTCAGCGCCGGCAATGCTTCTGTCCGATACCTGTTCAGCTACTCGTCGAATGGCTGGCTCGAGATCCAGTGGTACATGTTCGCTGGCATCGTGTTCTTCGGTGCCTCGCAGACATTGCGCCTCAATGAGCATGTGCGCGTCGATCTGCTCTATTCCGCGGTCTCCGATCGTGCGCGGCTGTGGATCGACATCGTCGGCATTTGCGTCTTCCTGCTGCCGGCGATGATCTATCTCACTTACATGACGACGCCGTTCTTCCTGAATTCATGGAATTCGCAGGAAGTATCCAGCAATGCCGGCGGCCTGATCCTGTGGCCGGTGAAACTCGTGCTCCCGGTCGGCTTCGGCCTTTTGGTGCTGCAGGGCGTCGCCGAACTGATCAAGCGCATCGCCGCACTTGCCGGACTCGTCAAGATCGACACCCATTACGAAGCGCCGCTGCAATAGCGGCGTTTGCTTTTTCAGCTCTTCGTGTTTCGACCCGATAATCGATAGTCAGGTATACCCGATGTTCTCCTACGGCGTGTTTCCTCCGCTGATGTTCGGCACCATGATCTGCTTCATGGTGTTCGGCTTCCCGGTCGCCTTCTCGCTCGCCGCGGTCGGCCTATTCTTCGGCATTCTCGGTATTTTCTCCGGCCATTTCGATCCGTCATTCCTGCAGGCATTGCCGTTCCGCTTTTACGGCACGGTCTCGAATGACCTTCTGTTGTCGATCCCATTCTTCACTTTCATGGGCGCGATCCTCGAGCGCTGCGGCCTCGCCGAAGACCTGCTCGAAGGCACCGGCCAGCTATTCGGCAAAGTGCCGGGCGGCCTCGCTTATGCGGTCATCATCGTCGGCGCCGTGCTCGGCGCCATCACCGGCACGGTCGCGGCCTCGGTGATCGCCATGGGCGTGATCTCACTGCCGATCATGATGCGCTACGGTTACGACATGAAGCTGGCCACCGGCGTCATCGCCGCATCGGGCACCATCACGCAGCTGATCCCGCCGTCGCTGGTGCTGATCGTGCTGGCCGACCAGCTCGGCCGCTCCGTCGGCGACATGTATCTCGGCGCCATCGGCCCCTCGATCCTGCAGGTGGCGATCTTCCTGCTGTTCATCGTCGTGATGTCGATCATGCGTCCGACGTCGATGCCGCCGATCCCGGAACATGCGCGCGAGCCGATGGGCTGGAAGCTGATCAGCCGCGTGCTGTGGGGCATGATCCCTTCCATCGTGCTGATCTTCCTCGTGCTCGGCACCATCGGCCTCGGCCTTGCGACGCCGACCGAAGCCGGCGCCATGGGAGCGGTGGGCGCCATGGCTCTGGCCGCCTTGCATCGCCGCCTGACCTGGCCTCTGGTCGAACAGGCGATGACCTCGACCATGCGCCTCACCTCGATGGTGGTGTTCATCCTGATCGGCTCGACCTGCTTCAGCCTCGTGTTCCAGGGCATGGACGGCTCGCACTGGATCGAGCACCTGCTCACGGGCCTGCCCGGCGGCAAGGTCGGCTTCCTGGTCTTCGTGAACATCTTCGTGTTCTTCCTGGCGTTCTTCCTCGACTTCTTCGAGATCGCCTTCATCATCATTCCGCTGCTGGCTCCGGTCGCCGCCAAGCTCGGCATCGACCTCGTCTGGTTCGGCGTGCTGCTCTGTGTGAACATGCAGACCTCATTCATGCACCCGCCGTTCGGCTTCGCACTGTTCTATCTGCGCGGCATCGCGCCGCCCGAAGTGAAGAGCCGCGATATCTATCTCGGCGCCATCCCCTGGGTCGGCATGCAGATCCTTCTGGTCATCATCGTGATCATGTGGCCCGGCCTCGTGACCTACTGGATCGACAACACGGTGGTCGACACGACCAATGTGAAGATCGAGATCCCGCAGATCGAAATGCCGGCGATGCCGGACTTCGGACAACCGAAGCAGTAACAGTTGTCTCGCAAACAAGAAGCCCGGCCTCCTCGCGGAGACCGGGCTTCTTCCATTCGTGCTTGTCCTGAGATTATCCCCGCGGGCGCGAGCGGATCATGTAGCTGTCGTAGGAATATTCCGCGACCTGCCACCAGGCATATTGATCGCCACGGAATGCGACCATGTTGTCATAGAGTTTCTTGAAGTTCGCGTTCTTCGCAGAGATCTCTGCATAGAGATCATTGGCGGCCTTGAGTGAGGCGTCGAGGATCGCTGGCGAGAAAGCACGAAGCTGAGTGCCGGTTGCGACCAATCGCTTCACCGCTGGCGGATTGAACGCATCGTAGCGTGCCTGCATCATTTCATTGGCCATGGAGGATGCGGTCTTGATCAACGACTTGTAGGCCGCGGGTAGTTGCTCCCACTTCTGCAGATTGACCATATGATGGATGGTCGGGCCGCCGTCCCAGAAACCGGGATAATAATAGTATTTCGCGACCTTCTGGAAACCGAGCTTCTCGTCGTCATAGGGCCCGACGAACTCCGCAGCATCCACCGTGCCCTTTTCAAGTGAGGCATAGATGTCACCTGCGCCGACCTGCTGCGGAACAACGCCGATCTTGGCAAGCACATTGCCAGCGATGCCGCCGATGCGCATCTTGAGACCGTTGAGATCGGCGACCTCCTTCACTTCCTTGCGAAACCAGCCGCCCATCTGGCATCCTGTGTTGCCGGCGGCAAACGCGACCAGATTGTGCCCCTTCAGAAATTCGTTGAAGAGTTCGGCGCCACCACCGGACTGCAACCACGCCGTCTGCATGCGACTGTTCAGGCCGAACGGCATCGATGTGCCGATGGCAAAAGTCGGATCCTTGCCGACATAATAGTAGCCCGCCGTCTGCGCCATTTCGACAGTGCCGGTCGATGCCGCATCCAGTGCCTGCAGGGCGGGAACGATTTCGCCTGCAGCAAAAACCTGGATCTGAAACTTGTTGTCCGTCGCTTCTGCTACGGCCTTCGCGAACAGGTCGGTCGCGCCGTAGATCGTATCGAGCGACTTTGGAAAACTCGATGTCAGCCGCCAGCGGATTTCCGGCATCGACTGCGCGATGGCGGGTGCAGCAACAGCCGTAGCGCCCGCAGCACCAAGACCCGCTATGCGAATGAATTGACGACGTTTCATAATTGCTCCCTCACCTGTTTTACGCCTCTCTGACGGAGGCATGACACGATGATGAAGCAATCGCATGCTGGAAGCCAAGCGAATTCACGGCGCACAAAAAAGCCCGGCCTCCTCGCGGAGACCGGGCTTATTGATGAGGTGATCAGTTCAGATCAGCCGCGTGTGCGCGAGCGGATCATGAAGCTGTCGAAGGTATATTCGGCAACCTGCCACCACAGATATTCGTCCGAACGATAGGCCTGCATCGCATCGATCGACTTCTTGAAGTCGGGGTTCTTCGACGAGATGTCGGCCCAGAGTTCGTTGGTCGCCTTGAGGCAAGCGTCGAGCACTTCGTTAGTGAACGGACGCAGCTGCGTGCCGGATGCGACCAGCTGCTTCAGCGCCTGCGGGTTCTGCATGTCGTAGCGCGCCGCCATCCAGGTGTTGGCGTTCGCGCAGGCATTGGCGAGGATCGCCTGATAGTTCTTCGGCAGTGCGTTGAACTTGTCGAGATTGGTGAACGCGTGGACCGTCGGACCACCTTCCCAGAAGCCCGGATAGTAGTAGTACTTGGCGACCTTCTGGAAGCCCAGCTTCTGGTCGTCATAGGGACCGACCCACTCGGCCGCGTCGATGGTGCCCTTTTCGAGCGACGGATAGATGTCGCCGCCAGCGAGCTGCTGCGGCACCACGCCGACCTTCTGCAGCACCTGGCCGGCAATGCCGCCGATGCGCATCTTCAGGC
>CALRZK010000413.1:0-4342 GCA_943372615.1 Bradyrhizobium ivorense
GCGGGCGCTCGGTGGAGAAGGCAAGCAACGCACGGAGAATTTTCCGCGAGCTGCCATCCGCTGACTGCGGGCGATTCGTCCCGTCGCGCGCAGCGGCGGTTCTCTTGATGGCCAATGCACTCTCCATTCGATAGTTTGCCGATGGAAAAGGCAGTTCACGTTCATCATTTGCGCACGAACAAACCTTGCCATGCCGCGCAGTTCTTATACCATAAAATGGTGTTCTCATCAATTGAGAAGTAGCAAGCAGCGCCATGAAGCTTCCTTCGTTGGACTATACTTGCCCTGCTACACTCACCGAGGCGATTGCCGCGCTCGCCAGCCATGATGGTGAGGCGAAAGTGATCGCCGGCGGTCAGAGCCTGATGCCCATGTTGGCGTTTCGGCTCGCCGCGCCAAAATTGCTGGTCGATATCGGCCGGCTACCCGACATGGACCGGATTGATATTTCCGAAGATGGCGTCGATCTCGGCGCGCTTGTGACCTGGCGGAGGATCGAGCGCGATGCGCGCCTTGCGCAGGCTCATCCGCTATTGGTCGCGGCAATTGCGCATGTTGCGCATTATCAGGTGCGCAATCGCGGCACGGTAGGCGGAAGTCTCGCGCATGCCGATCCTGCTGCCGAACTGCCGGGGATCGCAGTGACATGCGATGCGGTGATCACGATTGCCGGCGCGAACGGGACGCGCATCGTGCCTGCTGCTGCGTTCTTTCGTGGTGGTTTGGAGACGGTGCTGAAGCCGGATGAGCTGATTGTCAGTATGCGCCTGCCAGCATGGCGGCGTGGTCGCCGCTGGGGTTTTGCCGAATTCGCCCGGCGTCAAGGTGATTTCGCCATGGCTGGTGTTGCCGCTTACTACAATCTCGATGCGCAGGGCGCGATCTGCGACGCGCATGTTGGCGTCATCGGCGTCGCCGATCGGCCGATGCGCTTGAGGGAAGTTGAGACCGTATTGAATGGCCGGCGGCCATCGATTGAGCTGGTGCGGCATGCGGCTGATGCCGCGCGTGGTGCTGTCGATCCACCCGACGATATTCATGCCGAAAGTGCCTATCGCCGTGAGCTTGTCGGCGTCCTGCTCGAACGGGTGCTCGCGTCGGCTGGCGATATCGATATGCCGGAGGCAACATGACCTCGGTATCGGTTCATCTTCGTGTCAATGGGGCGGCTGCGACCATGACGGTTGAGCCCCGCACGACGCTGGCCGATGCGTTACGCAATGAACTTCGCCTCACCGGCACGCATCTCGGCTGCGAGCATGGTGTGTGCGGCGCCTGCACCGTGACAGTGGATGGCGCCGCTGTGCGTGCCTGCCTGATGCTGGCGGTTCAGGCGCAAGACCGCGATGTCATGACTGTGGAAGGGCTTGGCGATGCCGCCCATCTCGGTCCGCTGCAGCGTGCGTTCCGAAAGAACCATGCCTTGCAATGCGGCTTCTGCACCGCTGGCATCCTGACCACGGCGCATGCGCTGCTGATGGACGAGCCCGATGCGGATGAGGATCGCATACGTGAGGTGATCTCCGGCAATCTCTGCCGCTGTACCGGCTATCTCCCGATCATTGCCGCCATTGTCGAGGCGCGCGAAGCCTGTCGCGGCATGCAGCGGGAGGCGGCGCAATGACCGAGCCGGTCAAACTGCTGGTGGGGGCCGCGGTCGAGCGCATGGAAGATGCGCGCTTCCTCGCGGGATCCGGTACCTTTGCCGATGATCTTGTCCGCGAGGGCATGTTGCATGCCGTGATCCTACGCAGCCCGCTGGCGCATGCGCGGATCATCGGGATTGACGCATCAGCAGCCTTGGCGATGACGGGCGTGCATGCCGTGATTACAGCCGCCGAGATCGGTGGGGACATCCCCCTGATCCCGCTCCGCCTGGCGCCGCTGCCGGAGTTCGAGCCGTTCCGTCAACCGGTCATCGCCAGAGATAAAGTGCGCTATGTCGGCGAGCCCATCGCCGTGATCATCGCCGAAACGCGAGCCCTGGCGGAAGATGCGCTCGAGGTCATCGATATTCAGTTCAAAGCACTGACGGCAGTTACCGAAAGAGGCTCGGGAGCGCACGCTCTGTTCGATGGTGCAAACGATAACGTCGCGGTCCGATATGATGCAGGCTTCGGCGACGTCGAAGGCGCATTCGCTGTGGCCGATTACGTTCGGACCGAGTGTTTCAGCGTGCAGCGGCACACCGCTTTGCCGATGGAGACGCGTGGGCTGTTTGCGGAGTGGGATTCTGTTGCTGGCCGTCTGATTGTCACCGGTGCGACAAAAGTTACCTTCTATAACCGCCGTACATTGGCAGGCATGCTCGGCATGCGCACGGAAGACATCGATCTGATCGAAATCGATGTCGGCGGGGGCTTTGGCGTGCGCGGTGAGTTCTATCCCGAAGACTTTTTGGTGCCTTTCGCCGCACGCATGCTGAGACGTCCGGTCAAATGGATCGAGGACCGCCGCGAGCACCTGATGGCAATCAATCATTCGCGTGATGTGGCCTGCGAATTATCGATCGCCTGCCGCAGCGATGGTATGTTTCTCGGCCTGCGCGGCAAGATATTTAGCGACATGGGCGCCTATATCCGCACCAATGGCGGCGTGGTGCCGGCCAAAGCCGCGCAGTTTCTGCCGGGACCGTACCGCATCCCGCATGTCGGCGTGTCCGTCGAGGCGTTCCTCACCAGCAAGACGCCAGTCGGCACCTATCGTGGGCCAGGGCGATTCGAGGCCAATTTCTTTCGCGAGCGTTTAATCGACATGGTGGCAGGCGATCTCGGCATCGATCCCGCGGAGATCCGTCGCAAGAATCTCATCACCGAAGAGGAGCTGCCTTACCCCATCAATGGTCTCGTCCCTTATGAGGGGCCGACGGCTTATGACAGTGGAGACTATCCAGCGGCATTTGAGCGTACGCTGAGCGAGATCGGATGGACCGAGAAGCAGAACCTGCAAGGCAGGCTGATCAATGGTGTCCGCCACGGCATTGGTCTTGGTTGCTTCGTCGAAAGCGGCGGCGCGGGGCCGAAAGAGAACGCATTGTTGACGCTGGAGGCGGATGGATCGCTGACCGTCGCTGTTGGTTCATCCGTGCTTGGGCAGGGGCTCGAAACCGTGCTCGGGCAAATTGCTGCGGACACTCTGTCGATCCCGTTCGATCGCATCCGCGTGCTGCATGGCTCAACGACATTACTGGATGAAGGCTTTGGCACCTATCATTCGCGCGCTGTCGTCATGGGTGGATCGGCCGTGCTCGATGCCGGCAAGAGACTGCGCGAGAAGATCCTGCAGCGCGCAGCCGAGCGGTTGGGGCGTCCAAATAGCGAGTTGCGCATCGTCGACGGCCTCGTGGTCGCCGCCAATGGTGCGGCCATCTCGCTGGCTTCCCTCGCGCGCGACGGCGACCTGTCTGCGGATGGGACTTTTTCCAATACCGCGCGCACCTATAGCTACGGAACGCATGCAGTGCATGTCACGGTCGATCCGCGAACCGGCGCGGTGAATATTCTCGATTACGTGGCCGTGGAGGATGTCGGTCACGCGATCAATCCAGCCATCGTGCATGGGCAGGCCATCGGGGCCATCGTACAGGGGCTCGGTGGCGTCTTTCTCGATCATCTCATCTATGACGATGAGGGGCAGTTGTTGAATGCCTCTCTGGCCGACTATCTGGTGCCGACCGCGAGCGACTTTCCGACCCTTCGGGCCATCACGCTCGAATTGCGTCCATCGCCGAGCAATCCGCTCGGCGCCAAAGGAGCGGGCGAGGGTGGGATCGTGGCCGTGGCTGCGGCGACGGCAAATGCTGTGGCCGCCGCGTTGGCGCCGTTGAATGTGGAGATCCATCATCTGCCGCTGACGCCGGCGCGTCTGTGGCGTCTCATCAAGGATGCGCGTGACCGCGCTGCTGCTGCATAGGAAACGCAGGTGCCCATCGATATCCACGCCCATTATGTGCCGCCGCAATTGCTCTCTGCGATCGAGGATCGTGGTGCGATGTGCGGCGTCAGACTGCTTCCTGCCGGCAATGGTCGCCCGCCGGCTTTGGGCTTCGATTATGGCTTCAGGGTCCGGCCATTCTTCCCACAACTCGTCGAGCCCGTGGCTCAACGCCGTGCGAGTCTCGATCGCCAGGGGCTGGACCGGCAGTTGGTCGCGACCTGGCCCGACATTTATGGCTACGGTCTCGAACGCGGCGCCTGCGCGCAATGGCATCGCATGCTCAACGATACGCTGGCGGAATGGTGTAACGCCAATAGCGACCGGTTCTCTTTTGTTGCCTCGGTGTCGCTGGTCGATGCGAATGACGCTGCCGACGAACTCGAACGTGCGATTGGCCTCGGCGCTG
>CALRZK010000414.1:0-4323 GCA_943372615.1 Bradyrhizobium ivorense
GTGGTGTAGGTCCAGCTGTGATAGGGGCAGGTGAAGAGCGACGTGTTGCCGGATTCATATCGGCACACCTTCATGCCGCGGTGGCGGCAGGAATTCAGGAAGACGTGAACTTCGCCCTTCTTGTCGCGGCACAGGATGACCGACTCCTCGCCCATGCGCGAGCTGTAGAAGTCGCCGGGGTTCGGGATCAGGCTCTCATGGCCGACCATCAGCCAGGCGCGCGTGAACACCTTTTCAAGTTCGGTTTTGTAGATGTCCGCATCGACGAACAACTCGCGGCTGACAAAGCCCTTCTTCAGATCGACGAGCTTCTCGATTTCATGCTTCTGAGACATGGCTCAATACTCCGGATGTTGCACGTCACGCAGGACGTGGGAAATGGCGATCAAATTGGCGCGCCGCTGTCGCTCGACGCAGGCGTCATGCATGGGCGGCCTCCTTCACGACATGCTGTTTCAGCTGGAAGTCCGGCTTTGCGACGTCCCGCGCCGTAACGCGACCGAGATGCCCGCTCTTGAGCAGCGTGCGCGCGGCCATATGGTCCGCAGCCTTGTTGACCGACTCGACGCACGCCAGGGCACCGTCACGGAAACGGAAGGCTGAAAACCGCCCTGCCTCGACATCGCCCGACACAATCACCTCGTCGGCGGTCCCGCCGATGCCGGCAATCTGAAGCTTGTCAGTCCCCTGATCGCTCCAGAACCACGGCACGGCGCCATAAGGCGTTTTGCTTCCCATGATCGACGCGGCGACGCATCGCCCATGATCGACGGCATTCTGAACCGACTCCACACGGGCCATGCCGCGCGCGAAAACGTTCGGATGCACGGCGCAATCGCCGATCGCATAGATATGCGGATCGTCCGTGCGGAGGCAGCTATCGACGATCACACCGTTTTCAGTCGCGAGCCCCGCAGCGACAGCCAGGCCGTCATTGGCCAGCAATCCAATTCCCAGCACCACCAGATCCGCAGGGAGTTCCTCACCCGCGGCCGTTCTGACGCCGGTGACGGCACCGTCGCGACCTTCGAGCGCAACGACAGTATCTCCGAACGTGAAAGTCGTGCCGCTGCGCATATGCGCCTGCGTGAAGTAGCGGGACACGTCGGGCGACACCGCACGCGCCATCGGCCGATCGCCGGCCTCGACGACGTGAACGGACACACCATTCGCCGCAGCTACGGCCGCAAATTCCAGCCCGATGAACCCGGCCCCCACTACCACGGCCTGTCGCGCCGATCGCAGCTTCTCGCGCAGCCGCGCCGCATCCTCCATCGTGCGCAAGGAAAACACGCCGGCCAGATCGATGCCGGGAATGTTCAGCGAGCGATTGCGCCCGCCGGTCGCGATCACGAGCGTTTCGTAGGGAATTTTGTCGCCACCCTCGCACATCAGCACGCGGGCGCCCCGATCGATGGATGTCGCACGCGCGCCGCGCAGCTCGATATTCATCTTGGCATAATAATCGGCGTTCCGAAGCTGCAATCCGGCAGCCTCAATCTTGTGCAGCATGAATGCTTTGGAGAGCGGCGGACGCTGATACGGACCGCAGCCTTCGTCGTTGAGCACGATGACCGAACCGGCATAGCCGGCTTCGCGCAGCGAGATCGCGGCCTGAATGCCGCCCTGCCCCGCACCGACGATGACCACGCCCGGCTGCATCATGACTGCGTCTCCGGCGTGCGCACGATCAGCCCGTCCAGTTCCGCCGTCATGTCGATCTGACAGCTCAGGCGGCTGCTCGGCAGACGCTCGCTCGCGGCGCAATCCAACATGTCGTTCTCGTCGTCGCCGGGCGGTCCGCAGCGCGCGACCCAAGCATCATCGACATAGACGTGGCACGTCGCGCAGGAGGCCGCGCCTCCGCATTCGGCAAGAACGCCCGGCACGCCATTGGTGATCGCAGCCTGCATCACGCTCACGCCGTCCTCGGCGTCAACCACGTGCTCGGTTCCATCGGAATTAATGATTTTCAGTGTCGGCATTGCCTCGTCCCTGGACTCCTCGGGATAGCGTCTATCTAGTGGACACTCGTCTCAAAAAAATAAATCGGCTTATTCAGGAGCAAAGTCAAGCGGCGGCTGAGAGCAAATGTCGCATCTTGCTCGCTGCCCCAAACATGGGGTCATGCTCCTATGTCATGCTCCGCCATAAACGCGGCCTCTTCGCGGTAGATGGTCGCGATCCACCGCAAGGTGCTCGTCAAGCGCATGATCGAAGAAGCGATGAAGCCGCGCATCGTTTCAACCGCCGCGTCAGAGGTGGATACCGCCGCCATCCACGGCGACGGTCTGCCCGGTGATGAACCCGCTTTCGAGCGAAGCCAGGAACAGCAGGACACGCGCGAGGTCTTCGGGCTGCCCCGTGCGCTTGATACTCTGCTTTTCAAGGATGTAGTCAAAGGTGGCGGCGTTCACCACCTCGGTCGGGACGCCGGTCTCGATCAAAGTGGGCATGATCGCGTTGACAGTAATCCCGTGCTCGCCGAGTTCCCGCGCCGATGAACGGGTCAAACCGACGACAGCAGCCTTGGACGTCACGTAGTGGAGGTAACCCGTCCGCCCCATCGGGAATGTCGTGGATGAGATGTTGATAATACGGCCGTATGTCTTGTGCCGCATGTGCGGGGCAACGGCCTTGGTCATCAGGAACGTACCATCGACATTGACCAGCATGACCTTGCGCCATTCGTCATGCGATATCTCTTCGAACGGCTTCTTGGTCAAAGCGGAGAACAAGGCGGCATTGTTGACAAGGATGTCGATCCTACCGCAGCGCGACGCGATGTCGTCGATGGCTGCGGTCACCTCCTTCTCGTCACCCACATTGATCTTCACGAATTCCGCAGACAGGCCTTCGCTGCGCAGATCCGCCGCGACCTTCTCGCCAAGTTCGTGATTGACGTCGGAAACCACGGTGTGACATCCGGCGCCCGCGAGGTAGCGCGCATAAACGGCGCCGATGCCCTGGGCAGCGCCCGTGACGATCGCGACACGTCCGGACAGATCGACTTTTGATTCTTGCCCGATCACATGCTTCGCGTTCATTTCGTTCTCCATTGTCCGTTGAATTCGCTGCAGCAGATGCCGCTCGCTTCGGCCACGCCTCGCCGTGTGGAAGATCGGCAGGCGCGCAAATCTTGATTTGGCGTGATCTTGTCGCGTTCACCGAAAAAATGCCGGCGGCCGAAGCCGCCGGCAGTCTCGGGAGAAACGCTGCGTGTTGCAGCGTCAGTTGACCAGGGAGCAGCCGCCGTCCTTCTCAGGACGGAACGCCTGATCGCCTGGAATGGTCGCGATCTTTTCGTAATAGTCCCACGGATACTTGCTCGCGGACGGCGCCTTCACCTTGTAGAGGTTCAGGTCGTAAATCACGCGGCCATCCTGACGGATGTGGGCCGGCTTGCCGAAGAAATCGATCGGCATTTTCCGCAACTGCGCATTCACCGCTTTCGCCTCGTCGGTCCCGATCGCTTGAATGGCAGCCAGATAAGACTTCACGGATGCATAGGTCGCCGCCTGCAATTTGGTCGGCATGCGCTTTTCGATCTCGAAGAAGCGCTTCGCGAAGGCGCGCGACGCTTCGTTCTCGTCCCAATAATACTGCTCGGCGAGATACATGCCCTGTGCATCCTTCAGGCCGACGGCATGAATGTCCGCGATGAAGGTGAGCATTCCCACAATAGATTGCCCCGCCGCCGTGATACCGAATTCCTTCGCCTGCTTCACGCTATTGACGGTATCGCCGCCCGTGCTCGCCAGCGCGATCACCTTGGCGCCAGAGGATTGTGCGGTCAGGAGATAGGATGAGAAATCAGGCGTCTGATAGGGATAGCGTGCATTGCCGAGAACCTTGCCGCCATTCGCCTTGATGGCATCGGTCGCGTCGCGCATCATCGCGGTTCCGAACGAGTAATCGACGGCGATGAAGAACCAGTCCTTGCCGAGCCGATTGACCACCTCCGGAACGATTCCCTTGGATAACGCATAAGTATCGTCCGCCCAATGCGTGATGATGGGCGAGCATTGCGTGCCCGTCAGGTCGGACGTCGCAGCACCGGAGATCAGCACTGCGCGGTTGCTCTGCGTCGCTAGTCCTGCAACGGCCAGGCCGACCGAGCTGACAGCAAGATCGGTCACGGCATCGACTTTTTCGGTGTCGAACCATCGGCGCGCAATGGCGACAGCGACATCGGGCTTGCCCTGGTGATCGGCCGCAACGATCTCGATCGGCTTGCCGAGAACCTTGTTGTCGAACTCCGCGGCAGCGAGCTTCGCAGCAGTGATCGACCCCGGTCCCCCGAGATCCTTACCGCCGCCGTAG
>CALRZK010000415.1:0-4319 GCA_943372615.1 Bradyrhizobium ivorense
CGACGCAGCCGCGTTCGGCCCGGTCTCGGTAAATTCGGCGCGGACTATAGCGGCCGGCAAGCCAATTGCAACGCTCCTAACCCCCTTGATGTACAAGCGTTTGTACCGCTTGCGGAGCTGTTCCCGGATGGTTAAGGGTGGCGCCTGAGGAAAGTCAGAAATGTCAAAAAAACCCAATAAAACCAGCCGCCGCCCTGCCCCCAAAGCCGCCAAGCCCCCCGCCCGGAAAGCCGCCGCCAAGCGTCCGCGACCGATGGCCGCTCCCGGCCTGGAAGAGCGCATCGCCGTGGCTTTGGAAGCGATCGCCGCCAACATGGCTGCTGCGGCGCCCAAGGCTTCCAATGCCGATTCTCTGGCCAGCGCCGATGCCTTCATCTGGCACCCGGATGGCCGCCTTGCACCGGTGCCCAAAGTCAGCCGCGTCGAGCTGGACCTCCTGCAGGGCATCAACCAGCAGGTCGATACGCTGATCGAGAACACCCGCCGCTTCGCCAATGGCCTGCCCGCCAACAATGCCCTGCTCTGGGGCGCCCGCGGCATGGGCAAGTCGTCGCTGGTGAAGGCCGCGCATGCACGCATCAACGCCTCGAAGTCGGTCAATGGCCGACTGAAGCTGGTCGAGATCCATCGCGAGGACATCGAGAGCCTGCCGCTCCTGATGGCGCAGATCCGCGCCTCGGATTTCTATTTCATCGTGTTCTGCGACGACCTGTCCTTCGACGGCAATGATGCCTCCTACAAGTCGTTGAAGGCCGTGCTCGAAGGCGGCATCGAGGGCCGGCCGGAAAACGTCATCCTCTATGCCACGTCGAACCGCCGGCACCTGCTCGCCCGCGACATGATCGAGAACGAGCGCTCCACCTCGATCAATCCCGGCGAAGCGGTCGAAGAGAAGGTCTCGCTGTCGGATCGCTTCGGGCTCTGGCTCGGCTTCCACAAGTGCAGCCAGGACGAATACCTCGCGATGGTCCGCGGCTATTGCAGCCACTTCAAGGTCAAGATCGACGACGACCAGCTCGTGCGCGAAGCATTGGAATGGTCGACGACCCGCGGCTCCCGCTCGGGCCGCGTGGCCTGGCAATTCGTGCAGGAGCTGGCGGGCCGGCTGGGCGTGAAGCTGGCCATCAAGTAACGGTCTAACGCGCCGACGCCGTCTGGCGCAGCGCGAGACCGTTCAGGCGCTGATTGCTCTTATCCAGCATGCTGCGATCGAGGCGCCCCTCCTTCGCAGCGGCCATCGCGCAGGTGAAGATGCGATAGAACTGCGTGCCATCGAAGGCGACGAGCAACAGATCGACGCCGGCATTGAGCGCTTCGACGGTCGCCGCGCAGATATCGTGCTGATAGACCGCGCCCATCACCATGTCGTCGGTGACGATCACGCCCTGATAGCCCCACTTGTCACGGACGAGATCGTTCACCACGCGCCTGGAATGCGACGCTGCCCGATCCGGATCGATCGCGCCCAGCGCGACATGGCCGATCATCAGATGTGTCTGCGGCTGTTTCAGCAATTCACGGAACGGCATCCAGTCGGTCTTCTCCAGCTCATCGACCGGCGTATCCAGTCGCGCACGGAAATGATGCGTGTCCGCGGCAACGCGCCCCAGGCCGGGAAAATGCTTGACGGTGGCGCTGACATCGAATTCGCGCAGTCCGGCGGCATAAGCCGATGCGACCTCACTCACGATGGCCGGATCATTGGAAATCGCGCGTCGTCCAATCAGGCTGTTGAAATCGAAACGGTGGCGCTCGCTGGACTCGCGCATGTCGAGCACCGGCGCAAAATTCATGGTCACACCGAGGTCGGCCAATTCACGTCCATGCGTGCGGCCAAATTCGGTCGCCTGGCGCAGGCGCTCTTCCTTGGGCAGCTCCGCCAGTGTGGCGAGCGCAGGCAACGCCGTCAGCTGCGGCGACAGATGCGAGACGATGCCGCCCTCCTGATCCGCCGCAACGATGAGCGCCGGTAGTCCAGCAGCACGTCGCATCTTCTGGAAATCGGCGATCTCCGCCTTCAGCTCGTCCGCCGTGCGCCCCTTGATGTTGCGATGGGACACATAGATGCCGCCGATCAGCCCCTTGGCGACAAGCGGTGCGATATCCTGCGCGCGGTGATAGCCGATCATGAAATGCCGTCCCAACTGCTTTGCGTGCTGGCTATCGGCTGCAAGGACTTCCGCCTTGCGAAGCTGAAAAGTGAGCTTCGATCCCACCATCCCCAGCGGCACGATGCACCATAGGGCCAGCAGCAGCGAGCCTGCGATCCAGCCCTTGCGCCAACTGCGGCGCCACAACAGCCAGCCCACGACAAGCACGCTCGCAGTTGCAATCAGCGTCGGTGCACGTCCGCGCACCATTGCCAGATAAGGATCGTTCAGCAGCGCGCCCACGGCGATAAAGATCAAGCCGGTCAGCCACAGTGCTGCAACTGCCAGACGCTCCCACTTCGACATCACGACTATCCTTCCAAATCAATCATGGGATCGTCGCGTAACAGCAGCTTCGAAGACTGACGAGAGCTGAAAAGCCCTCTGCGCAATATCTGCACAAAACTCCTGAAGTTCTGCAGGGGCGCCGCGCGGCAACTGCAATCGTAGCGGTCAAACAGAGTGCATCGCCGCTCTGATGAAGGCCCGCTATGCCAATCCCGACACGACTCGCAAATGACGGCTGGTGGCTTTGCGAACCCATCTCATCCCGCGCGGCAACCGTACATTCATCGTCCAGAACCAGGGGGCTCCCAACCATGACGGCATTTTCCGCACCGGCCGACCGTGCATTCGATCCGGCGAATCCAACGATCCCCATGCTCGCGCTTGCTGCGGCGATCACCGTCGCGGCGGACTGGCTGTTCTACGGCCACTGGATCGGCATCTCCTTTGCGATCTTCATGGTCACCCTTGTACTGACGACGGCGGCGACACATGCGCGCCGCGCACGACCAGCGACCGTGCTGGTGGCGCTCGTCATCCTCGGCATCGCCATCGCTCCGTCCATCGAAGACTGCAATCCACTGTCCATACTGTGCGGCCTATTGGGGGCCGCGTTGGCTGTCACCGTGATCGCAGCACCGTTGCAGACCGTGTGCCAGGATCGCCTTCGCGCGATGCGCAATCTTCTGCTGGTGGCACCGTTTCGCCTGCTGCCGGATATCGCGCGCACCGGTCGCGGGACCATCACGGCAAACACAGTGCTGGCTTGGATTGTCCCGATGCTGCTGGGTTTCCTCTTTCTGGCGTTGTTCGCGTCGGCCAATCCGATGATCGAGACCTGGCTCACTGCTCTTCAGCCCGGGCAGAGCGCCCCGGACATCACCGTGGGGCGCGTGCTGTTCTGGAGCGCGATACTGTCATTCGTCTGGCCATTTGTCTGCGTGCGCTTGACCTATGCAAGGCGCAAGGCGGTCATGCAGCCACAGACCGAGGATACAGCGGCACCGCAGCCGGTGCTCCCCAGTGAACTGTTCGGCCCGGAGGCGATCTTTCGCTCGCTCATCCTGTTCAACCTGCTGTTCGCCGTGCAGACCGTGCTGGATATCATCTATCTCTGGGCCGGCGTCGCTTTGCCCGATGGCATGACCTATGCCGCCTACGCCCATCGCGGCGCCTATCCGCTCGTCGTCACGGCACTGCTCGCCGCAGGCTTTATTCTCCACGCCAGCAATGTCGAACAGACGCCGCAACGCAAGCGGCTGGTCGATCTCTTGATCATCATCTGGACCGCACAGAATCTCATGCTGGTGCTGTCCTCGATCCTGCGCCTCGATCGCTATGTGGAAGCCTATTCCCTCACCTATTGGCGCGTTGCCGCCTTCATCTGGATGGGCCTAGTGGCGCTCGGCCTCGTCTTCATCCTGCTGCGTCTTGTGTTCCGTCGTTCCAACGACTGGCTGATCCGCGTCAATCTGGTCGCACTGGCGTCTGTGCTCTATCTTTGCACCTTCGTAAACTTCGCGGCCATTGTCGCCGACTATAATGTAAGTGACAGCCGCGAGATGGGCGGCAAAGGCCCGTATCTCGACACGGATTATCTGATCAGCCTTGGTCCGCAGGCCATTCCGGCGATCGACCGCTTTCTCGCCACCCGTCCCAGTCATCCGACGGAGCTGAGCTTCGATCGTGACAACCTTGCCGACAGACACCGCTGGGAGGTAAGTTCGTGGAGGGCATGGACCTTCCGCAGCTGGCGTCTGCAGCGCCATCTGGCCCGTCACACGAAAGTTGCCGCACCCGCCCTGCAAAAAGACAATCGCATCGACGCCCCGGCCACGAGCATTCAATGACGCATAACATTCTGGTGGTCGATGACGATCCGCA
>CALRZK010000416.1:0-4317 GCA_943372615.1 Bradyrhizobium ivorense
GGCTCGAGCTTGATGGCCTCCCGCCCCGGCATGAACAGGGTCTCGCGGCCGGCATTACGCTCGGGGCCCTTGGCCACCGACATCAAAGTGACATCTGTCAGCTGGAGTTCGTCAAAGATCTCCTTGACCGCATTGAGCTGGCCGCGACCGCCGTCGATGATGACGAGATCCGGCCATAGCGGCACGTCGTCGTCCTTGCGCTTGGCCGCCTCGCCTTCGGCCGGCGGAGTCAGCAAGCGCTTGAAGCGGCGGTTCAGCACCTCCTTCATCATCGCAAAGTCGTCGCCCGGTGTGGTCTCGGCCGACTTGATGTTGAACTTGCGATACTGGTTCTTGATGAAGCCATCCGGCCCCGCGACGATCATCGCACCGACGGCATTGGTGCCCTGGATGTGGCTGTTGTCATAGACCTCGATGCGCGCCGGCGTCTTCGGCAGGCCGAGCGTCGTCACCATGCCTTCCAAGAGACGCGTCTGCGTCGCGGTGTCGGCGAGCTTGCGGCCGAGGGCCTCGCGCGCATTGGTTTGCGCGTGCTGGATCAGCTCTTTCTTCTCGCCCCGCTGCGGCGTCGAGACCTCGACCTTGACGCCGGCTTTCACGCTGAGTGCCGCGGCAAGCAGATCGGCTTCCTCGATGGCGTGCGACAGCAGCACCATTTTTGGCGGCGGCTTGTCTTCGTAGAACTGCGCCAGGAAGGAGCCGAGTACTTCCTCGGGCGTGAAGGACTTTTCGGCCTTGGGGAAATAAGCGCGGTTGCCCCAGTTCTGGCCGGTGCGGAAGAAGAACACTTCCACGCAGGAATAGCCGCCCTCCTGATGGATGGCGAAGACATCGGCTTCTTCGACCGTGCGCGGATTGATGCCTTGCTGCGACTGGATCGCGGACAGCGCGGCAAGACGGTCGCGATAAAGCGCAGCGGTCTCGAAAGCGAGATCCTCCGACGCCTTCTCCATCTCGTCCGCGAGCAACTTCTTCACCGCGCGGCTTTTGCCGGACAGGAAGTCCGTGGCCTCGCGGACAAGCTCCGTATAGCCGGGGAAATCGACCTCATTGGTGCAGGGGCCGGAGCAACGGCGGATTTGATACAGCAGGCACGGTCGCGTGCGGCTCTCGAAGAACGAGTCCGTGCACGAACGCACCAGAAACGCGCGCTGCAGGGCGGTGATGGTGCGGTTGACCGCGCCCACCGATGCGAACGGACCGAAATAGCGGCCGGGCCGCGACTGCGCTCCGCGATGCTTGACGATCTGTGGCGCCCAGTGATCGCCGGTGATCAGGATGTAGGGAAACGACTTGTCGTCGCGCAACTGCACATTGAAGCGCGGCCGCAGCTGCTTGATGAGATTGGCTTCGAGCAGCAGCGCTTCAGTTTCGGTGGATGTCGAGACGATCTCCACCACCGAAGTCGCCGCGATCATCCGCGCAATGCGCATCACCTGCCCGGTCGGACGGGCATAGGAGGCGAGGCGTTTTTTGACGTTCTTCGCCTTGCCCACATAGAGTACATCATTGGCCGCATTGAGCATGCGGTAGACTCCTGGCGAGGTCGGCGCCAGGCGCACCGCCTTGGCGATGGCCGAACGGCCGATCGCCATCGTGCCTTCCAGCACCTCCCCCTCGACGGCTGCATCGGCAACGTCGTCAGCCTCATCCGGCAGCGCAGCTTCGTCCTCGTCGTCTGCCTGATCGGGCTCGACATCCGGCGGCGCCTGCAGGCCGGACTGGGCCTGTGGCCTGGCTTGAGGCGCGGAACCGGGCTCGGTTGCCGCCGCTTCCGGCACCGTCTGGGGATCGGTGGGGTCTTGAATCATGTGGCCAATCTAAGCGTTACGGCGCCTCGCTGCCAGCATCCGGCGATATTTGGTGCAGCATCACGGCGGCAGACTTGCGGCAATCTTGCGAGGACGCTTTCGCCGCTGGAAAGTCCGCCTGTCGCCCAAAGTAAGACTCTTTTAACGCCAATACCGCGCCGATCCCCCGCGTTAAGACCCGCTTAATGTAAAACTCTCGATAAATCGTCCCGATCAATGATGGAATTTCGTAACCCTAAGCCTTTGTGCATCGCACGGCAGGGAAACGGCAGTAACGCGTGTTGGAGAGTTGAGATGAGCAAGTTTGCGTTCGCGGCAGTCGCGGTCATGGTGGCTGGCACGACGGCGGCCCAGGCGGCGGACATGAACTATCGGTCGCGCGCGCCGTATACCGTGCAGCAGCCGCTCAATGCCTATAGCTGGGCTGGCCCGTATCTGGGTGCCACCTTGGGCTATGAATGGGGCAGCGTCTCCAACACCCCGACCAAGCCGAAGGGCATCGTGGGCGGCGTGACCGCCGGTTACAACTGGCAGAGCGGCCCGATCGTGTTCGGTGTCGAGGGCGACATCTCGGGCACCGGCGCTGACGACCGCTTCAGCGACTACAAGTTCTCAAATCCATGGTTCGGCACCGCGCGCGGCCGCATCGGTTACGCCTTCAACAACGTGCTGCTCTACGGCACCGCCGGTCTGTCCTTCGGCAGCCTGGAAGCCGAGCGTGGTGGCCTGCAGCAATCGCAGACCTCGGTCGGCTGGACCGCCGGTGTCGGCGCCGAAGTCGGCATCTACCAGAACTGGACCGCGAAGATCGAATATCTCTATGTCGATCTGTCCCGCAACACCTACACGCTCACCGGCACCGACAGCGCGCTGTCGTTCGGCACGGTCCGCCTCGGCGTGAACTATCACTTCTGATCCGAACGCACGGATCAGAGCTTCAGCTCCAAATTAGAAGAAACCATGCCTACCCACTCCCGGCCGCCCTGCGGCCGGGATTTTCTTTTGCGGGGTGTTTGCGAACGAGGCCTTTGTGCGAACGAGGCTTGCCGCTACCCAGTAATCACCAGGTCGACCGCTTTCGGGCCTTTGCCCTTCTTGTCGGGTTCGACTTCGAATGTGATCCGCTGTCCTTCAGTCAGATCCTTCAAACCCGCGCGTTCGACAGCGGTGATGTGCACGAACACATCGCGCCCGCCATCATCCGGCTTGATAAAGCCGTAGCCGCGCTCGCCATTGAAGAATTTGACCGTACCACTCATGCCCATCGGGAAACTCCCTCCCCGCATTGCTCCGCCCCGGCGCACTTGCGCCGCGACCGACCGGACATTCACTCCTCAGAAGGCTTGGCCGTTTCTTATTGTCGTCTTTTGGGGCCACGTCACTCCGCCGCAACCATTCGCGGAAGCGGAACGTAAAGCCAGTCACCGAACTAGCTTAGTACGGTTCCATTGAAGTGACTACCGTTTTTGGAAACGTGTTTGGAGAGTTGCCGCTTGGGTAGTTTGTCCCGCAGCTATGCTTTCGCGTTTTCCAGCCGGAAGCGCGCCACGCCGCCGACGCCAAGCGGCCTTTCCAGTTGCGGCAGGATCTGGCGCAGCTCGTCCTGCAGCTTCCACGGCGGATTGACGATCAGGAGCCCGGTGGAGGTCAGCGGACCATCGGGATCTTGCGGCGCAATGCTGAATTCGAGGCGCAGGCATTTTCCCGGAGTGGCCGACGCCGCCGCAGTGGCGGCGACGCTGCGCGAAAGGTCATCGGTGGCGCGGCGGCTTTTGGCCGGATACCACAGCATATAGATGCCGGTCGGCCACTTCGCATAAGCCTGCGCAAACACCGTGGCCAGCTTCGAAAACTCGTCCTTCGCCTCGAAAGGCGGATCAATCAGCACCAGGCCGCGGCGCTCGTTCGGCGGCACATAAGCGGGCAGGCCAACCCAGCCATCGATATCGACCACGCGGGCCTGTTCGTCATGACGCAGCGCCGAGATCAGCTGTTTGCGCGCGCCGGGCTCGAGTTCGCAGCACACCATGCGATCCTGCGGCCGCATCATCGCGCGCGCGATCAGCGGCGAACCGGGATAGGCGACCAGGTCGCCATCGGGATTGAAGGCACGCACGATGTCCAGATAGGGCGCGATCAGCTTCTCGGCCGCGTCACTGAAACTCGACTGCATGATGCGGGCAATGCCGGTGCTCCACTCGACCGAGCGCGTCGCCTCGTCGCCGGTGAGATCATAGCGGCCGGCGCCCGCATGGCTGTCGATGACCCGGAACGGCGTCGGCTTCTCGTGCAGATGGGTCAGGATACGGACCAGCACGAGATGCTTGATGACATCGGCAAAATTGCCGGCATGGAAGGCGTGGCGATAGTTCATGGGAGATGGAGTACGCCAAGTAGCGCCAAGCCTCAACTTGTCATCCCCGCGAATGCGGGGATCCAGTAGATGCCAGCCTTTCGGCTCCAGCACCGGATTCGGTGTTTGCTGGGTTGCCCGGTCAAGCCGGGC
>CALRZK010000417.1:0-4315 GCA_943372615.1 Bradyrhizobium ivorense
CTGCGGCTTGTTTGTTGCTGCCGCGGCCGTAGGGCGGATGACGCCTTCGCCTCATCCACCCTACGATCGTGCCTCAATACTTCTCCGGCACATACATCTCCGCCGGAACCGGTGCGCGGAAATAGTCGGGGTTGCGCACGCGCTCGGGCAGCGTCACCGCCTCATACGGCACTTCCTTGTAAGGAATCTGCTCCAGCAGATGCGAAATGCAGTTCAGACGGGCCTTCTTCTTGTCGACGGCCTGCACCACATGCCACGGCGCTTCCGGGATATGGGTGTGTTCGAGCATCGCTTCCTTGGCCTTGGTGTACTGCTCCCAACGGGCGCGCGACTGCACGTCCATGGGCGACAGCTTCCACTGCTTCAAGGGATCGGCGATGCGCATCGCGAAGCGCAGATGCTGCGCCTCGTCGGTGATCGAGAACCAGTATTTGATCAGGATGATGCCCGAGCGCACCAGCATGCGCTCGAATTCCGGCACCGTGCGATAAAACTCTTCCACCTCGGCTTCGGTGCAGAAGCCCATCACGCGCTCGACGCCGGCGCGGTTGTACCAGGAGCGGTCGAACAGCACCATTTCGCCGCCGGCCGGCAGATGCGAGACATAACGCTGGAAGTACCACTGCGTGCGCTCGCGCTCGTTCGGCGCGGGGAGGGCAGCGACGCGACAGACGCGCGGATTGAGGCGCTGGGTGATGCGCTTGATGACGCCACCCTTGCCGGCGGAGTCGCGGCCCTCGAAGATCACCACAACCTTCAGCTTCTCGTGCTGCACCCAGCTCTGCAGCTTCACCAGCTCGCCCTGCAGGCGGAACAGTTCCTTGAAATAGGTGCGGCGATCGACGCCGGAGGTCAGTTTGTGGTCCGACATCTCGTCGGCCATCTGGTCGAGGCGATCTTCGTCCAGTTCGAGCTCCATTTCCTCGTCATAGCTGTCGAGCATCTCCTCGCGGACGCGGTCATGCATCGCTTTCGCATTGTCGGGGGAGAGTTCGTTCATGGTCGCCTCGGGAAATTGAAATGGATGATCAATGTCAGCCCGGTGGGTTGAACCAATATCGAATGTCATTGGTATGACATCTGTTCCCTGACTGCGTTGATCTGTCCCGTTCCCGTAGCCCGGTGGGCGCTCAGATGTGGGGTGGGCAAAGGAGCGAAGCGACGTGCCTACCTTCCAGTGCACGGCTGGTGAAAGTGGGCACGCTTCGCTTTGCCCACCCTACAGTTTTACTGAGGCCTCACAGCTTATAAGCCGTCCGGAACCCGCCCCAATGCCGGCCCTGCACGCGGACCGGCACGTCGATCTCGCGCATCATCACCGTCTGGCCGTTGCCCATGTCGCGTGCGTAGCTCTGGATTAGATAGGCGCGGGTGTTTCGTCCGGCCGCGAGGCCAGCGGGATCGTTGAAGATACGGCGGTTGCGGCTGTTGGCGGTATTCCAGGCGACATCGCCCGGACGCTGCGGCTTCGAATAGATGCCGTTATGCACAGGCAGATAGCCGTTGCGATCGATCATCGCGCAGAAGGCCAGCCGGGAATCCTTGGCCAGGAATGCATCCTGGAATGCCGGTAGCGCGCGATCGGCCCAGCTCAAGATCTTCGTGCGATATTGCACGGGATTGCTGCCTGCGATCTCCACATAGGTTTCGTCGAACATGTCGTCGAGCGTGATCGCCCCCGATGCGATGCCGTCGGCAAAAATCTTGTTCAGTGCGACGCCGGCATCGAGCGCGCGCGTGACGAATTCCATGTTCTCGTCATGGATCGCCCAGAGCCGGTCCTCGATCCGGCTGATGAAGGGTGTGTCCGGCGCAATGAAGCGGGCCTGTGCGCCACCTTTGCCATGCGCGTCGATCCGCAGCCGGCACGCGCCGACATCGCCGAACTCTGCCGACAGCACTTCATGCAATGGCAGGCGCGCCGCATCCGGGCCGCCGATCAGCACACCATCCATGGCGATCTCATAGACGGGCGCACGCAGCCGGCCACCGCGCGTGTCGATGACGATGTCGAGATGGCAGGGCAAGCGCTCACGCTTGCGTTGCTCCTCGCTGTCCGCATCCTGCTTCAGCAGCACCGCACAGCGCGATTTCAGTTTTGACGCAAACAGCGTCACCGCCGCACCGGCCTGCGCGACTTCCTCGCCATGCGCCGCCGCTTCCTTTGCCGCACTGTCAATCTCATGTGCGCTATCGCCGACCGCGACGATGAATTGCGAAGCCGAGGCCGCATTGCTCGACATCTCGCTGGTGGTCGCATTCTGCTCAGCCACTGCGCCATTCACATGCGTGAACACCGGACGGATCGCCTCGATGGCCGTGGAGATGCGATGCACGGCTTCCACCGAACTGGCGGCATCGCGCTGAAGCGCGTCGATCTTTTTCCTGATTTCCTCGGTGGCGCCCTGGGTCTGCACCGCCAGCGCCTTCACCTCGGTCGCCACCACGGCGAAGCCGCGGCCGGCGGCCCCTGCGCGTGCGGCCTCGATGGTTGCATTCAGCGCCAGCATGGTGGTCTGCCGCGCGATCTGTGCGATCAGCTCCAGCACCTGGCCGATGGCGGCGGAAGAGTCCCGCAGCCGGTCCACATTCACGCTGGCATCCTGCGCGGCGGCGCCGGCTTCATCGGCCAGCCTGCTGGCATCGCGCACCTGCGCGCCGATCGCCTGCGCCGAATGGGTGAACTTGTCGGCGGCATGGGCAAAGGTCGTCGCGGTGGCCTGCGCGCCAGTGCTGCGATGGGTCAGCGCATCGGTGCGATCCCGGATCGCGGCCAGGGTCGCAGCGGTCGATTCGGCGCCACCTGCCACCGAGCCGGCTGCCTTCTCCAGCTGGCGGACGAGACCGCCAAGCTCCAGTTCGAGCAACTCAAGGATGTCGCGGGCTGGGTCTGGTTCAGGCAATGTCGAGACGGTCGGAACGGCAATGATTTCGGGCTCAATGATGGGCTCGGCCGCTTCAATCGGCCGCTTGCGAAACAATCGGATCGCCATGTTTCCCCGCTTTTATGCAATTTATGCGAGTATCGTTACACCTATCGATGAAACGATCGTTAAGCGGTAGCCGGGGCGGGGAGCCGATCTTGCTTAATTGGCCGCATATCTTTGATTTTGCGGGATTCGCGGCCTATAACCCCGCGCCACAGCCCATCAATTAAAGTCGGACGATCGAGAGAGACCGCATGGCCGGACATTCCCAATTCAAGAACATCATGCACCGCAAGGGCCGTCAGGATGCCCAGAAGTCCAAGTTGTTCTCCAAGCTGGCGCGCGAAATCACCGTGGCGGCCAAGCTGGGAACGCCGGATCCGGCGATGAATGCGCGCCTGCGTTCCGCCGTGATCGCGGCCCGCCAGGAAAACATGCCGCGCGACAATATCGAACGCGCCATCAAGAAGGCGATCGGCACCGAAGGCGAGAACTATGACGAGATGCGTTACGAGGGCTATGGCCCCGGCGGCGTCGCCGTCATCGTCCAGGCGCTGACCGACAACCGCAACCGCGCGGCGTCCGACATCCGCTCTTACTTCACCAAGTCCGGCGGCAATATGGGTGAAACCGGCTCGGTGTCCTTCATGTTCGACCATGTCGGGGTGATCGAATACGACGCCGCCAAGGCGTCTGCCGATGACATGCTGGAAGCCGCCATCGAGGCCGGCGCCGATGACGTGGTGTCGAGCGAGGACGGCCACGAAATCTATTCGTCGCAGGATAGTTTCCACGAGGTGACCAAGGTGCTGGAAGCCAAATACGGCGAAGCGCGCAAGGCCGCTTTGATCTGGAAGCCGCAGAACACGATCATGGTGGATGACGAGGCCGGCGAGAAGCTGATGAAGCTGGTCGATCTGCTCAACGATCATGACGACGTTCAGCACGTCTATGCGAATTTCGAAATCTCCGAAGCGCTGATGGCGAAGCTGGGCGGGTAAGTTCAGCGCTCCGCAGCTGATGTTCTCCCTCCCCGGAGCGAAGCGAATGGGGAGGGTGGCTGGCCGAAGGCCAGATGGGTGGGGTCTCTCCCCACGAAGGATGGAGTTTGGGGAAACACCCCACCCGTCACTCGCCATAACGAAGCTTCGCTTCGTCAGGCTCGTGCCACCCTCCCCACTGCGCGCGGCTGCGCCGCGCTTGGGGGAGGGAAAAGAATTGCGTCGCCCGCAAGATATAATTCCTTTCCCGCTCTTGATAAAATTCCCATCATCGCCATACTCCTCCCGTCTTGTTCACGAGGGGCGCTCTCATGAGGCGTCTTTGAGTGGAGCAAGATGCGGCGCCTGCGGGCAGGAGAGGACGTACCTCCTGCACTCGGGTGGTCG
>CALRZK010000418.1:0-4302 GCA_943372615.1 Bradyrhizobium ivorense
TGCTACGATAGGTCCAGAAGGTGACGGCAGTAACGAGACAACGAAGTAAACACGCCAGCGTGCCGCTCGAAGAGGCGGGCAGGGGTGCGAAGATTTATATAAAGGTCCCCGCATCCAGGCAAGCGCCTCACAATTATGGTCGTCGGTCCCCGCAGCGAAACGTTGCTTGTTGGCGTCGGCAGCGATCAGGCATGCATCGACGGCAAAGGTCGCGCAATCGGTTCGTTCTTTTATTCGGAATGGTCGCCAAATGGCGCACCCGACACGATTCGAACGTGTGACCTTTGCCTTCGGAGGGCAACGCTCTATCCAGCTGAGCTACGGGTGCAATGGCCATGATTTAGCCGATAGACCGGGCTGCGGCAACGGGCGAAAGGGGGACGCTGTTGTTGAAAATGGCCTCTGGGCCGTCGGTACGCGATTTTGAGGGCGTGCCGCTTGGCCGGGCTTGGATCAGGCCTTGCGGCGCGTTTGCAGGAAAATCAACCTCCCGGCGAGCGCGGGGATTTGAACTGTGCCATGACACAGGTGCCGACGGCCCCTATGGC
Organism: Bradyrhizobium ivorense; assembly: GCA_943372615.1. GTDB lineage: Bacteria > Pseudomonadota > Alphaproteobacteria > Rhizobiales > Xanthobacteraceae > Tardiphaga > Tardiphaga ivorense_A. Next base: position 549 of record CALRZK010000418.1, read on the forward strand.
TGCACTCAGCGCCTGCCGATGCCGGAAACAAGAATGGCGCCCGCAGGCGCCATTTCAACATCAGCCAATTTGGGCTGCTTAATCCACCGTCTGGATCACGCTCGAGATTGGGCGGGCGTTGCTGGTTTTCACCGGCTGCAGTTCGGCAGCGATCGCCGCATCATATTCGGGCAGCGTGGTCAGCGTGTCCTTCGGGCGGATGAACACCACCTTGTAGCCCCCGGCCTTCAACTGGGCGAGCAGATCCGGCACGGCCGCGGCCGACCACTTGTGCAGGTCGTGCATCAGCAGGATGCCTTTGCCCTTCTTCTTCAGCTTGTCCATCATCGAGACGACGAGTTTTTGCGCGTTGTGGACGCGGAAGTCCTCGGAGTCGATGTCGATCGAGAAGGCGGCAATGTTGCGCTGGGCGAGATGCGCTTTCAGCTCCGCGGTCTGTCGCAGCTGCGGGAAGCGGAAGAATGGCGCCAGCGGCTGGCCGGCCATCAGCGTGATGGCACTGATGCCGCGTTCGATTTCGTCGATCGCTTCCTGCGGGGTCTTGTTCGCAAGATTCTGGTGCGACCAGGTATGGGTGCCGACGCTGTGGCCGGCGGCGATCACCTGCTTCAACACGGCAGGGTGCCAGGTCGAGTGCTTGCCGATCGGGAAGAAGATCGCCTGGACGCATTGTGCAGCGAGCGCGTTCAGCACCGCAGGCGTGGTGTTCGGCCACGGGCCGTCGTCGAAGGTCAGGACCACTTCGCCGGGCTGCAGGAAATCGTAATCGCGATATTGCGACATGCCGAGGCCGGGGCCGCCGGTGGTGTCGAGCTGCACGGTGCGCGAGACGCCGAGGGCGTTCGGGTTGTTACAGGCTGGCTTGGTATAGGCCGGGCGCTTCTCCACAGCGGGCTGTGCCGGCATTGGCGCAGCGCTTGGAGCGGCGGCAACGGCCTGCACCTTTGGCGCCGGCTCGGCGGGGGCCTTCGACGTGGGCTGCGGCCAGCGCTTGTCGATCGAGGCGGTGGTCAACTCGCCTTTATCGCTCTTGGCTGCGGATTGCGTGTCGGCCGGGCTGAAAAAATGCCACGCGCCTGCACCTGCGGCGACAACCGCCGAAACAGAACCGGCAACAATCAAGAAAGGAAGTTTACGCATATCCACTCCGGCACCCGAGGCCCACCTCGGATCACCATTGAGCGGAATAGTTAACCGAGCGTATGCAGCGCGCATCCGCGGCGGGAAAATTCGTCACAATTCAACAGAGTGCGCGTTACGCCGGTACGATGGCGCGTCCGATCGGCCACAGCGCGATGCCGGCGAGCTTGAGATGCGCCCATGCGAAGGGAATGCCGACAATAGTGATGGCGAGACCGAGTGCTGTGACTAGATGCGCAATCGCGAGCCACCAGCCGGCCAGGACCAGCCAGATCAGATTGCCGAGAAAGCCGAGCAGGCCGGTGCCGATATCCTCACGGCCGGTGACCAGTTCGCGGCGCACCGCACGTTGGCCGAATGGCAGCAACGTATAGGCCGCGATATTGAACGCAGCGCGGGCCCAGGGCAGGCCGATAATTGTGATGGCCATGAGGACCGCAGCGAGCACCCAGCCTGCGGCCATCCAAAGTCCGCCGAATACGATCCAGAGGATATTGAGGAGCAGGGGCAGGATGGGCATGGGACTCTCGGGTGATGCGCGGCGGTTAGCAATCCCTTAACAGATGGGATGCGGAAGCGGGATGACAATGGCTCCTGCCATCGCGGGGCGAAGGAAGCTCAGTATCCCCGCCCGCCGGCCCGCGAATAGGATGGTCGCGCGCTGTCTGATGGCCGTGTATCCAGCGCCATGCGGACATCGCTGTTGGATTGCGGCTGCGGCTGCAGCTCTTCCAGAAAAATCGGCTTGGAGAAGTAATAGCCCTGGGCGTAGCGGATCTTTGTCGCGGCCTGCAGATAGGCCAGTTCTTCGAACGTCTCGACGCCTTCGGCGATCACCTTCATGCCCAACGCCTCGCTGAGCGACTCGATGGCGCGCAGAATGCCCTGGCTTCGGGGACGCTTGTGGATGTCCGTGATGAAGGAGCGGTCGATCTTGATCTCGTCGGCGGTGATATCCGCCAGCGCCGACAGCGAGGAATAGCCAACGCCGAAATCGTCGATGGAAACCCCGACGCCGATCTCGCGCAGTATCGGCAGGATGTCGTCCTGAAAATGCGTCTTGGCGACGAAGGCGTCTTCGGTCACCTCCACCATGAAGCGGGTCGGGCAGCCCGTTTCTTCCAGCGCGCGCGCGAAAGAGCGCATGAATTCGGCATTGCCGGCCTGTTTGGCGGCCACATTAATGCTGATGGTCGCGCCGGGACCAAAAGCTTCGTCGATCAGGTCGATCGACTTCATGATCTCGGCCAGCACGAGATGCGTGAGTTCGTCGATCAGGCCGAGTTCGACGGCAAGATTGATGAAGGCGCCGGGCGCCTGGATCACGCCCTTGTCGTCGCGCAGGCGCACCAATGCTTCGATGCCTTGAATTTCCTTGGTACGAATATCAACCTTGGGCTGGAATGCGCAGCAAAAGCGCTTGTCGAGAATGGCGAGGCGCAAGGCCTGCTCGGTGGCCATGCGAGCGAGCGCCTCGCTCTCCATGCCGGCATTGAAGAACACCGCGGCACCCTTGGTGTCGTTCTTCACCTGATACATCGCGATATCGGCATTCTGATGCAGAATGTCGTAAGTCTGACCGTGCTCAGGATAGAGGCTGACGCCGATCGAAGCCGTCGCGAAGACCTCGGAATCCTCGATGAAGAACGGCGCGCGCAGTCGCTGCACCAGTCGCTCCAGATAGTCGGCAACTTCCTGCTGGCTCTGGATCGGATTGAGCAGCAGCAGGAACTCGTCGCCGGAAATGCGTGACAGCATGTCCGTCGGGCGCAGTTCAAGGCCGATGCGCTTCGCGAATTGTACCAGCAATCCGTCGCCGGTGCCGTGCCCGTAATAGTCGTTGATATGCTTGAAATTGTCGATGTCGAGGAAGGCGAGCGCGAAATGGCCGTAGCCGCCTTCAGGACAGCTCGTGTCCTCGGCAATCAGATCGCCCACATGCTTCTCGATCACGCGCCGTGTTGGTAGATCGGTCAGCTCGTCATAATAAGCGCGGCGAAACAGCTCTTCCTCGATCTGCTTCTGCCGGCTCACATCGCTCGCGCTGGAGAGCAGCAGCGTGCGATCGCCGATCGTGACCGGCTTGTGTGTGGTCAGAAAGACGCGCTTGTCGAGTTCGGAATTGACGCGCTCCTCGAACACCGCTGTGCGGCCGGACTGCATCAGATTGAGTGCGGTGAGGCGGCGATGCGAAATCGCCTGCTTGAGGAAATCCGAGGCTTCGTTGCCGGCTTGGAACGCTTCCGGGGCCGTATTGAACTGGGCCGCAGCGGCGTCGTTCACCAGGAGGAATTCGCCCTTGTCGTCCTGTACCGTGACGGCGGACGGCAGCATGCGGACGATCTCACGCAGCATCGCAAGTTCTGCAGCTGACACGTCGTGCATCGACGCGCCCACGCTGATCGAAGGCGTAGCCGGGTGAAGGTCGGTTTCTTCCGATATGGGCGGAAAATGAGGAGTGGATGCGTTCTGCATGGTTGTGGAACCTCGCAAAACGCCTTGTAAGTTTGGTTAAACCGATCTCAGAAAGACGGTAGTTGTGTAAATACTGGTGCAATTTGGTGCACCCGGGCACCGACGTCATTAACAGATCGTCAACGCGATCCCTGAAAGT
>CALRZK010000419.1:0-4298 GCA_943372615.1 Bradyrhizobium ivorense
GGAATCTGGAAATAGTCCGTAGCATCGTTCGCCGAGCGGCTCAGCGCGATGAAAATGTGGTCCTGCCACAGCGGCATGCCCGATTGCGCAGATGGTTTCAGCGAACGCCGTGACACGAAGAACGACGTCGCCATGATGTCGAACTGCCAACCGAGTTTTCGTGCAATCACGAGGGCCTTGGGGACGTTCGGCTGCTCCATGAAGCCGAAGCGCAGCTTCACCATGGAGAACTTGTCGCTGATGTTCTCCATCCGCACGCGCTCTGACACATCGACTTTCGGGGTCTGTGCCGTTTCGATGGTCAGGATCACATTGTGCTCGTGCAGCACCTTGTTGTGCTTCAGGTTATGCAGCAGCGCCGTCGGTACGAAATCGGGATCGCTGGTGAGGAACACCGCGGTGCCCTTCACGATATGCGGCGGACGCTTTTCGAGGCTCTTGATCAGATCGCGCAGCGGCACTTCGGTCCGGCGTGTCTTGAGAACGAGAATCGCCGCGCCCCGTCGCCAGGTCCAGATCATGCCGGCCATCAACAGACCGAACAGCAGCGGCACCCAACCGCCTTCGAACAGCTTGAGCAGATTGGCGCTGAGGAAGGTGAGATCGATGAAGACGAGCGGAGCGATGATCGCAAAGGCAGTCGCAGCCTTCCAGTTCCACAACTTCCAGATCACCACAAAGCCCATGATGCCATCAACGACCATGGTCGTCGACACGGCGATGCCATAGGCCGAAGCAAGGCCGCTCGACGACTTGAACATCAGGACGAGCAGCACGACGCCGATCAGCAGCAGGCGATTGACGCGCGGCAGGTAGATCTGGCCGGCATGGGTCTCCGAGGTAAACACCACCTCGAAGCGTGGCAGCAGGCCGAGTTGCACAGCCTGGCGCACCAGCGAATAGGCGCCGGTGATGACGGCCTGGCTGGCGATCACGGTGGCGGCGGTCGCCAGCACGATCAGCGGCACCAGCATCGAATCCGGCGCCATCAGATAGAACGGATTCTCGATGGCAGCAGGATTGGACAGGACCAAAGCGCCCTGCCCGAAATAATTGATCATCAGCGCCGGCAGGACGAAGAAAAACCACCCATACTGGATAGGCTTGCGACCGAAATGACCGAGATCCGCATAGAGCGCTTCGCCACCTGTCACAGCGAGAAACACCGCGCCCAGCGTCACCAGACCGATGGTGCCATGGCTCAGCATGAACTGCACGGCGTAATACGGATTGATCGCGTAGAGTACGGTCGGATCGTCGGAAATATGCGACGCACCCATCAGTGCCAGCGCTGAGAACCATGTGATCATCACCGGGCCGAAGGCCGAGGCGACCTTGCCGGTACCGATGCGCTGAACCGAAAACAGCAGCACGAGAATGATGATCGTGATCGGCACGACATAATGCTCGAGCGCCGGCGCCTTCAGCTTGAGGCCTTCCACGGCAGACAGCACCGAGATCGCCGGGGTGATCATGGAGTCGCCGATGAACATCGAGGCGCCGAGCACGCCGAGTGCGAGCAGGACCCAGCTCTGGCGCCCAAGCGCGCGTTGACCGAGCGCCATCAGCGACAGTGTTCCGCCCTCGCCGTTGTTATCGGCGCGCAGCAGGAACAGCACGTATTTCACCGTGACCACGATGAACAGCGCCCACAGGATCAGCGACAGCACGCCAAGGACGATGACCGGCGTCGGCGGGCCGCCATGGGTGGCACCATGTACCGCCTCGCGAAATGCGTAGAGTGGTGAAGTTCCGATGTCGCCGAACACGACACCGATACTGCCGACCATGAGGGACCAAAAACCGGCATGTGCCACCGGTGCTTCGGTCGTACTCTCGCCTGTTGTTTCCGTGACAGCCATGCTGCTCGTGACGCCTAAAGACAATTCCGGGCGCCCGCTATGGCGCGCCGGCTCATGCCAGTCAACCGGCAGCCTAGCCGATCCCACGGCCATATGCCTCTCCCCGCCCCCTACAAAATGCGCGTGGAGCGGCAAAAAAAGGATTTGACTATTACGGCTTCAGGTTTGGCGGCAGCGGTGGGTCTTCCCGCATCAGCGTGATGGTCACGCGCCGGTTGGCGGCCATGGTGGGATCATCCGGAAATAGCGGCTGGGCATCGGCCTTGCCCGACACCGAGAAGATATGGGACGACGGCAGCCCTTCGCGTTCGAGAATTTGCCGGACGACATTGGCACGGTCCGAGGACAAATCGAACGCGTCATAGTCGTTGCGCGACGGCACAAAGCCGGCCGCGGTGTGGCCGACGATCGCCACGCGCAGCGGCGTGGCCTTCAGCGGCGCGGCGAGTTTCTGCAGCAGTTGCCGCGTGCGCTCATACGGCACCTTCGAGCCTTCGGCGAACATCGAACGGCCATTCTGATCGATGATTTCGAGGTTCAAGCCCTGCTTGGTTTCCTCGAACATGATGTTCTTCGAGATCTCGGTGATCTCCGGCATGTCCTGTAGCGCCTGCCGCAGCGAGGCAGAGGCCAGCGCGAATTCGCGATCCATCTTCAGCTTGGCGCCCGAAGGACGTGCGGTCGCCGCCTTCTCGTCGGGACTCGTCACGTTGGACGCGTCCTGCGGCGAGACGTGGTCCTTGTTCTTGGTCATGCCGCGCGTCGGCAGACCATCGGATTCGATGATGCCGGAATAGCGCGCATCGGTTTGCACGCCGAACGCCTCGCGCACCGAACCGGCAACGATCTTGAGCTTGGCGCCGTCCGGGCTGGAGAACGCCACGAGCATCACGAAATAGCTGAGCAGCAGCGCCATGAGGTCGGCGAAGGTCACGAACCAGCCGTGACCACCATGTGCCTCGCCGCGCTTTTTCTTTGCCATCTGCCGCTACCCCGCAGATCCCTCGACGATTAGGCCGGGACCGGCTCACCCTCTTCGTGGCGATGCTTCTCGGGCAGATAGGCCAGCAGCATTTCGCGCACCAGTGCCGGGCTCTTGGAGTCGCGGATCATCAGAATGCCGTCGATGATCAGCGTGCGGTTGGTCTCTTCGTCCAGCACCTTGACGTGCAGCTTGTCGGCGATCGGCAGACAGACGAGGTTACCGACGACAGCGCCATACAACGTCGCCAGCAGCGCGACAGCCATGAACGGACCGAGCTTCGACGGGTCGGACATGTTCGAGAACATCTGCACCATGCCGAGCAGCGTGCCGATCATGCCGAAGGCCGGGGCGCAGTCGCCGATGGCGCGATAGATCTTCGAGCCCTCGTCGAGATGCATGAGGAAGTTGTCGCGGTCGCGCTCAAGATTGTCGCGAATGAATTCGAGGTCATAGCCGTCGGCCACGAAGCGGATGCCCTTGGCGAGGAAGGCGTCGTTGGTCTCGACCTTTTCGAGACCGACCGGTCCCTGCTTGCGTGCGATCTCGGCAATGCGGGCGAGTTCGTCCACGAGGTCGCGGGCGTTCAGGCGGCTGAGCGTGAACGCAAATTTGGCGCCGAGCGGCAGGCCATGCAAAATCGACGACAGTGGGAAGCGGATCAGGGTGGCGGCGAAAGAACCGCCGAAAATGATGATGACGGCGTGGACGTCATAGAACATCCCGAAATTGCCACCCATCAGGATCAGGGTCACCAGCACCGCGATGCCACAGACGAAGCCAATGAGTGTGGTAATATCCATGACAACTCCGACGCAACGCGTATCGACCAACGCCCGTCCTGGACGGCGGCACGCTCACAATGCAGCGCACGGGGCCACTTAACGATAAGGCGATTAAGGACGGGTTACCGTTCACCACGCATTAACCAGCAATTAACGCGACAAATCGGCTCTGGAACGAAAAATGCGGAAGCGTTTCCGCCTCCGCATCTCATCCGTTGATACCAGCAGGAGTCAGTGGATTTCCGCAGCCTTCGCCATCGCATCGCGCAGCTTTGCCATCGAGAAAGCCGGATCGCGCGCCACCGCCAGGATCGGCTCCTCGCGCCGCGCGCACAGCTCAGCCGCCTCCGGCAGCTTTGCCGCCACGTCCGGCGGGATCACCACTGCACCATGGCTGTCGGCATGGATCAGATCACCCGAGGCCACCGTCATACCGGCGACCCGCACTTCCTTGCCGAAATCGGTGACATGCACATGCGCGTGCGACGGACCGAGCGAGCCCGCCAGCGCCTGAAAACCTTCCGCCCATTGCGGAATGTCGCGGATCGAACCGTCGGTGATGACGCCGAGGCAACCGAGCGCCTTGTGGATCGCGCTGTTCACTTCGCCCCAGAACGCACCATAGCCGGCATCGGGGCCATCGATATCCTGGATCACGCTGATCTGCGG
>CALRZK010000420.1:0-4288 GCA_943372615.1 Bradyrhizobium ivorense
GCCCTCATGCTTCGCATGCGGACGTCGACCTCTCCCCGCAAGCGGGGAGAGGTCAGGAAGCTACGAAACCTTCGCGCCTTCGATCGCCGCCTGCACCGCCCACGAAATATCCGTGTTCAGCTGAAACGCCACCGATCCCTCATCGACAATCGCCTGCGCATTCACCGCGCGCTTGCCGGCATCGTCCAGCGCGTTGCGATACTCGGCCTTCAATGCCGCGAGATCGGCATAAGCGGGGAAGTCGTAGAAGGTCAGTTCGTTCGGCGTGAGGCCCGGCTTCTTCGCCAGCAGCCGCTTGAGAATCTGTCCGCCGGAGAGATCGCCCAGATAACGCGTATAGGCATGCGCGATCAGCAGTTCGCCGTCACCCTTCGCAGCGTCCTCGATGCGCTTGGCGTAAGCCGCGCCTTCAGCCAGCACCGGCACCTGCGCAAAGTCGCCACCACAGAGCGCTTCGAGATCGGCCTTCAGCGCGGTGGCGCGATCGAGACGATAGGCCGCGAGCGTCGCGAGCAGGGGATTGTCACGCTGCGCTTCGAGCCCGGCTTCCAGCGCCTGATAGGCCGGCAGCAGGTTTCGCTGCAGCAGGATGTAACCCTCGCGGCTGGCCTCGCCGCGCAGCATGTCGCGGATGATGCCGGAGCGCTCGGCTTCGGTGTGCTGGGTTTTGGTGGAGAGATAGAGGTCGGTCACGACGCTGGCTGGCGCGGTGGGCGGGGGCGTCGTCATCGAGGTCTCCGGTATCACTGTCTGAAATGCGGTCGGCACCATACCAGCCAGGAGAAATGTCACAAGTTTCCGTGGGTTAGAACGGTTCCAGCCTTGTCGGAGAGCGGCCCGACATGCCAGAACCACGGCCAGATCCCGCCCTCCCGGAGACGTAATGACCGCCCCGCTCGACCTGTTCCGCCACACCGCCACTTTCGCTGGCACGGACCCACTCCGTCAGGCCACCGCGGCTGCGGTCGATGCCCTCGCCAAGGCATCCATCGAGATTTCGGAACTGATCAGCCGCGGCGCACTCGCGGGCATCACCGGTGCCACGCAGGGAAGCGAGAATGCCGATGGCGATGTGCAGAAGGATCTCGACGTCCGCGCCGACGACATGATCCGCGCCGCGCTGAAGGATGTCGCATGGGGGGCGCTGGCGTCGGAAGAAGCCGAGACCGCGGATATCCGCGACGGTGGTCTCATCGACATCGCCTATGATCCGCTCGATGGCTCGTCGAATATCGAAACCAACATGACTGTTGGCACGATCTTCTCCATCGTGCCATCGGTCGCCGGCCAGACGCCATTCACGGCGCCCGGCCACACCCAGGTCGCGGCCGGTTTCGTCGTCTATGGTCCGCAGACCTCGTTGGTGCTGACGCTGGGCGATGGCGTCCACATCTTTACGCTGGATCGCGCCACGCGCAGCTATCAGCGTATCCGCGCCAATGTGCAGATCGCGGCTGATTGCGCCGAATATGCCATCAACGCCTCGAACCATCGCCACTGGGAATCGCCAGTGCGCGATTTTGTCGAGCAGTGCCTGGCGGGCAAAGAGGGTGTGAAGGCGAAGAATTTCAACATGCGCTGGATCGCGGCATTGGTCGCCGAGGTCTATCGCATCCTCGTGCGCGGTGGCGTGTTCCTGTATCCCGGCGACGCACGTGCGGGCTATGGCGATGGCCGTCTGCGCCTCGTCTATGAAGCGCATCCGATGGCTTTCATTGTCGAGCAGGCCGGTGGTGCAGCGACGACCGGTCGCCAGCGCATTCTCGATGTGGCGCCGACCGCGATCCATCAGCGCGTTCCCTTGATCATGGGCTCGAAGAACGAAGTCGCCTGTCTCGAAGCGCTGCATCGCGATGCGGATGCAGTGTCCGTGCAGGCGGCAGAGTAACGCAACTACACTTCGCGTTTTGAGCGATTCAAAGCTACAGGGCTTCTAAGCGCAGAGGCCCGGAAAGCGGTTGAGCGGCGGCACCTCGCGGCCTAGACAGGCGGCGGGGTCGCGAAGGGAAAGCTCATGCTGCCACAGCCGGTCAAAGCCGCCGATATCACCGACGAAAATTCGGCGCAGACCTATCTCAACCAGACCATCATGACGACGTTCTGCCGCGTGCTGGACAGTTCGCGCCTGCCGCCTGACGTGGTGATGAAGCTCTTGGCCTCCGCTCTCGGCCAGACCTATCGCGAAGTCGCCGCGGCTCATCAGGATGGCGGTTGCCCCTGTGGCTGGCGTCCGCAGCCGATCACGGATATCGAGGCCATGCGTGCCTCGCTCGAAGACGGCGCCGCTCCGCGCCGCGTCGAAGATCTGCTCAGCATGGCGGCAGCCGGTCGCGCCTGAATCATCGCTGCCTGCATAGGCACCTGTTGCATCGCAAACCGTCATCGCCCGCGCGGGCGAGGGCGGCTTTTTGTCGTCTCACAATCATCTGATGGCGCGATCCCGCTGAGACTGCTAGATTCCTTTAGGCCTAAACTGTCTGGCCCGATCCTTGAATGACTGTCGCGACCGTCGTTGCTTCCAGCAGAGTGCCGCATGACATCGTCTTCCGCTGCCAAATCGTCCCGAGCCGAGGTTGCAGACGTGTCCGATTCGATTCCCGTCTGGCGCGCCGTGGCGCGCGCGATCGCCGATATCGGCGCAAAACGCTGTTTCGGTCTCGTCGGCGGTGCCAATTTCAAGGTGACGCTGGCGCTCACCGATCTTGGTGTGGAATTCATCGCCGCGCGCCATGAGGGCGGCGCGGTCAGCATGGCTGATGTCGCGGCACGGCTCACACGCGAACTCGTGGTGGTCAGCGTCACCGCGGGTCCGGGTCTCACCAATGCGATCACCGGCATCGGTGAAGCCGCAAAAAGCGACACGCCCTTGCTCGTGCTGGCGGGCGATGTCGTCACGGGCGACAAGCAATCGGCCTTTGCGTTTAATCAATCCGAACTTGTTCACGCTGTCGGCGGCGAATGGCGTCAGATCGCCGATCCGCAAACCGCCTATCTCGAAACCTGGAACGCTGCCGCACGCGCGATCCGGGAGCGCAAGCCGGTGGTGCTCAGCCTGCCCATCGATGTGCAGGAAATGGCGGTCACTGCGACCATGGGCAAGCGCCATCCGCCCTTGATGCCGCGCCGGACACTCCATGCAGACAAGCTCGCAGAACTGGTCGCTACCATCCGCTCATCGCGCCGGCCGCTGATCCTCGCCGGTCATGGCGCTGTGGTCGCCGATGCGCAGCCATTGCTGGTCGAACTCGCCGACAAGCTCGGCGCGCTCGTTGCGACCTCCATTCAGGCGCATGGCATGTTTTCCGGTCATCCGTGGAATCTCGGCATTGCCGGCGGCTTCTCGTCACCGGCGGCGGCCGAATTGATTGCGCAGAGCGACATGATCCTGGCCTTCGGCATGTCGCTGAATATGTGGACGACGAAGAAGGGAAAGCTGATCGACGATCACGCCCAGCTCGTCCAGATCGACGTGGAGAAGGGCCGCATCGGCATGCATCGCCCGGTCGATCTCGAACTCGAAGGCGATGCCTCGCAGGTCGCGACGGCCTTGCTGGAAGCGCTGTCTGCGGAGGATGTGTCTGACATCGGTTGGCGCACGCCGGAGATTGCTGCGGTCATCAACAGCAAGAGCAATCGCAACGCGCCGTTCGAAGATACCAGCAGTAGCGAGCACATCGATCCGCGGACCTTGAGCAAGGCGATGGACGATCTGCTGCCGAAGGATCGCACGGTTGTTGTCGATGGAGGCCATTTCGTCGGCTGGGTTGCGCGCTATCTGTCTGTGCCGGATTATCAGGGCTGGTGCATTCCGATCGCCTTCCAGTCCATCGGTCTCGGTCTCGCCGGCGCGATTGGCGCAGCAGTCACGCAGCCGGATCGGTTGACGGTGCTCGCGGTCGGCGATGGCGGATTTTTGATGTCGATCGCCGAGTTGGAAACCGCTGTGCGATTGAAGAAGCGCATCTGCATCTTCATCTATAACGACAGCGCCTATAGCGCCGAAGTGCATCATTTCGTGCCGGAAGGCTATTCGGCTGCGATGGCGCAATTCCCTGTGACGGATTTCGCAGCGATTGCGCGTGGCTATGGTGCGGATGGTTGCGTGGTGAAGACGCTGGATGATCTCGATGCGGTGAAACGCTGGGTCGAGAGTGGTGCGCAGGGCGTATTCGTTGTCGATGGGCGTATCAATCCGAAACTGATCGCGGATTGGTATCGCGAGATCTTTGTCTCGGCAAATTTGTGAACCTCTCCCCGCTTGCGGGGAGAGGTCGACTGCAACGCGCGT
>CALRZK010000421.1:0-4285 GCA_943372615.1 Bradyrhizobium ivorense
CCTCATCCGACCCGGCTCCGCTGCGCTTCGCCGGGCCACCTTCTCCCCGCAAGCGGTGAGAAGGCGTTACCGCTTGCACAGCTCCAAAACCGCATCGGCAAATTCCCGCGGCTTTTCCTGCGGGATATTGTGCCCGGCATTGGCGATCACGCGGCGCTCGTAAGGGCCGGTGAAATAGCGGCCATGATTTTCGGAGCTGCTCACCAGCCCGATTGCATCATCGGCGCCATGCAACACGATGGTCGGCACATCGATCTTCGGCTGCGCCGCCAACCGTTCCTCGACAAAATCATAGATGGGATCGCCGGCCACGCTGGCGGTGCGGTGCATGTAGGAATGCACGACCACATCGACGAAGTCCTCATTGTCGAATGACAGCGCGGAGCGTGCAAAGGTCGCATCGTCGAAATCCCAGGGCGGCGACCACATCTTCCAGAGCTGCTTTGCGATGCCGGCGCGGTTCTGCATCAGGCCGTTCCGGCCACGCTCCGTGTGGAAGTAATAGACATACCACATCCGCCATTCCTGTTCCGGTGACAGCGGTCGTGTCGCGCTCGTGAGGTCCTGAATATTGTAGCCAGTGCAGCTCACGAGCCCATGCACGCGCTCCGGCCATAGTGCCGAGACGACGCATGCGGCGCGGCCACCCCAGTCATAGCCGGCGACCACGGCTTTCTCGATCCGCAGCGCGTCCATGAAATCGAGCAGGTCCTGCCCAAGAGCGCCTTGCTGGCCGGAACGGATCGTATCCTTGGACAGAAACCGTGTCGGTCCGTAGCCGCGTAGATAGGGCACGATGGTACGGAAGCCGGCTTCGTTGATCAGTGCTACAGCGTCGTCATAGCCGCGGATGTCATAAGGGAAGCCGTGTAGCAGGATCACCTGAATGCCGCCGACGGGGCCGCTATATTCATACGCAATGTCGAGCAGGGGCGTTCGGATACGTGCAAGCTCAGCCAAATCCGATCCCCCAGTTGCCTCACCGCGGCGAATGCGCCCGGTGGCGAAGACGTTGAACGAAGCGCATCCAGCGTGACGATGGCCCACGCAGCGATGCAATCATGGTCTTGATGCGTGACATCACCGGCGAGACAAAGTCACGCGCACGCTGGCGAATATCGACGAGGAAGTTGAAGAGCTTACGAAACCAGCCGATCTGCAGCAGTTTGTCACGCGTGACGTCGAAGGAGAACGCAAGCACGCCCATCCCGACGAATTTGGACGCGACGATCAGGATGATGGCGCTGATCCAGAGATGATGGGCCAGCAGATAGACTTCGGCGAATTTCAACGGCACCAGCAGCAGGATGAGCGGTGCGATGAAAACGAGCAGCGAGGGATAGGGCGAGAGCCCCGCCACCTTCGCTGCGCACCACGCCTTGAAGGCGCGCAGCGGAATGAGAGCGACGACGCGCGCAACGACCGGTTCGAGATGATCCCACAGCCACGCCTCGATCAGGAAGATCAAAGCGAGCAGGAACCAGAGCGGCTGTAACGCGCGGCGCATCATCAGCAAAAATCTCCGTGCCGGCATTTGTAAGTCTGGAGCATGATTGGGTTCGAAAACCGCGTCATGCTCCAGGGCCGGCCGAAGTTCACATATGGATGGCGCGCTTACCCACCGCAAGCGCGGCTTCCTTGACGGCTTCCGAACGGGTCGGATGCGCGTGGCAGGTGCGGGCCAGATCCTCGGCGGAACCGCCGAATTCCATCAGCACGCAGCATTCATGGATCATTTCACCGGCTTCGCGGCCGATAATGTGAACGCCGAGCACGCGATCGGTCTTCGCATCCGCAAGGATCTTCACGAAGCCATCGGTGGTCTGGTTGACCTTGGAACGGCCATTGGCGGTGAACGGGAACTTGCCGACCGTGTAGTTCACGCCGGCCGCCTTCAGTTCCTCTTCGGTCTTGCCGACCGCGGCGACTTCCGGCGTCGTATAGACCACGCCCGGGATCACGTCATAGTTCACGTGACCGGCCTGGCCGGCGAGGATCTCTGCAACCGCCACGCCTTCGTCTTCCGCCTTGTGCGCGAGCATCGGGCCACGCACCACGTCGCCGATGGCATAGACGCCCTTCACATTGGTGGCGAAGTGATGGTCGATCTTGACGCGGCCACGCTCATCGAGCTCGACGCCGGCTTCCTGCAGGCCGAGACCGGCGGTGTAGGGCGTACGTCCGATGGCAACCAGCACGATATCGGCCTCGAGCGATTCAGCGGCGCCACCGGCTGCCGGCTCGACCTGCGCCTTTAGCACCTTGCCCGAGCTATCGATGCCCGTGACCTTGGCGCCGAGCTTGAAGGTGATGCCCTGCTTCTCCAGCATGCGCTGGAACTGCTTGGCGACTTCGCCATCCATGCCGGGCAGGATGCGATCGAGGAATTCGACCACGGTCACCTGCGCACCGAGGCGGCGCCACACCGAGCCGAGCTCGAGGCCGATGACGCCGGCGCCGACCACGATCAGCTTCTCCGGCACCTTCTCCAGCGACAGCGCGCCGGTGGAGGACACGATGCGCTTCTCGTCGATCTCGATGCCCTTGAGATTGGCGACGGCCGAGCCGGTGGCGATGATGATGTTCTTGGTCTCCACCGTCTGGCTCTTGCCGTCGGCGCCGGTGACTTCGACCTTGCCGGTGCCGAGCACCTTGCCCGTGCCCGCGACGACATCGATCTTGTTCTTCTTCATCAGGAACTCGACGCCCTTGACGTTGCCGTCGATGCCCTGCTGCTTGAAGTTCATCAGCGCGGGGAGGTCGAGCTCGGGCTTGGACACCTTGATGCCCATCTTGCCGAAGGAATGGCCAGCTTCTTCGAACAGTTCGGACGAGTAGAGCAGCGCCTTGGACGGCATGCAGCCGACATTCAGGCAGGTGCCACCCAGCGTGCTGTTCTTCTCGACGACGGCGACCTTCATGCCGAGCTGTGCAGCGCGGATCGCGCAAACATAGCCGCCGGGGCCGGTGCCGATGACGACGAGATCGTAAGTAGCCATGATGAAGTCCTGTGGTGCTTTGGATTAAAGGTGATGGTGGGTGTCGGAGAGCTAACGCCCACCCGACACGTCGAGAATGGATGACGTGACGTAAGATGCGTCGTCGGACAGCAGCCAGACGATCGCATTGGCGATCTCATCGGCGGTGCCGACGCGCTTCATCGGCACATGGACAGCGAGACGATGTGCACGATCGGGCTCACCGCCGCTGGCATGAATTTCGGTATCGATCAGCCCGGGCCGGATGCCGACGACACGAATGCCTTCGGTGGCAACTTCCTGGCTGAGGCCGATGGTGAAAGTATCAATGGCTGCCTTCGACGCGGCGTAATCGACATAAGTATTGGCCGAGCCGAGTTTGGCAGCCACCGATGACAGGTTGACGATGACGCCGCCCTTGCCGCCATGCTTCGTAGACATGCGCTTCACTGCCTCGCGAGCGCAGAGGAAGCTGCCGGTGACATTCACGGCCAGCATGCGTGTGATGCGTTCGGCGGTCATGTCTTCGACGCGAATGCTGGGGCCGACGATGCCGGCATTGTTGACCAGCGCACCAAGCGGGCCGAAGGCGTCGGCAGCCTTGAACAGCGCGAGAATATCGGCTTCGGAGCCGACATCGCATTTCACGGCGATCGCCTTGCCGTTGGTGGATTCGATCTGGGAAACGACTTCGTTCGCCGCGGCTTCATTTGTCGCGTAGGCGACGACAACCCTGAAGCCCTGTGCGGCAGCCTTGAGTGCAGCAGCACGGCCGATGCCACGGCTACCACCGGTGATGATGACGACGCTGTCGTTACGAGCAGTCATAAAGCACCGGCCTTTCGTCTTTAGCTCCGTCATGCCCGGGCTTGTCCCGGGCATCTACGTCTGTGTTGTCAGTGAAAGAGACGGCGTGGATGGCCGGGACAAGCCCGGCCATGACGATGTGTTTCCTTAGAGATCCAGAACGAGACGGGCCGGATCTTCCAGGCTTTCCTTGACGCGGACGAGGAAGGTCACGGCTTCCTTGCCGTCGATCACGCGGTGATCGTAGGAGAGCGCCAGATACATCATCGGGCGGATCTCGATCTTGCCGCCGACCACCACCGGACGTTCCTGGATCTTGTGCATGCCGAGAATGCCGGCCTGCGGGGCGTTCAGGATCGGGGTCGACATCAGCGAGCCGTAGATGCCGCCATTGGTGATGGTGAAGGTGCCGCCCTGCATTTCGTCGATCTTGAGCTGGCCATCACGGGCACGGCGACCGAAGTCGGCAATGTCCTTCTCGATCTGCGAGATCGACTTGG
>CALRZK010000422.1:0-4284 GCA_943372615.1 Bradyrhizobium ivorense
AGGCATCCAGCCACGGATCCTCGCCGCCCGCCGACCACATGCCGAACGAACCGTTGGAGCCCTGACGGGCCAGCAGCCGGTCGATGGCATCCTTGATGCGCTGATCGACAGATGTGTCCATCGCCAGATGCGCGCCGGCTGCGAGATCATTGACATAAAGCAGCGGCATCGCGCGGCTGGTGATCTGCTCGGAGCAGCCATAGGGATAGCGATCCAGCGCTTTGAGGATCGTCGCCGCATCCAGCGCCGTGGACAGGCTGGCCGACAGCGACACGCCGCCGGTGCCCGGCACGAGATCGGCGAACATGTCCGAGGTCAGCGTCAGGCTCTCGCCCTTGGCCAGCGTGCGAACCGATCGTCGCGCGAGAATCTGCGTCGCGGCCTTGACGTCCAGCTCATAATGCCGCGCCAGCGTCAGACCGTTCGGCCCCTTGATGTCCACATCGAACATCGCACGGCCCGCGCCCGATGCATCGACAGCGAGTGCCATTGAAATCCGCTGCTTGGCAGACAGCTTCACGGTCGTTGACGGATTGCCCGTGAGCTTCACCGGCCCCTGCGTCTTCACGCTCACCGTGTAATCGCCAGCCGCTCCTTCCACATTGTCGAGATCGAACGACATCGTCCCCTTGTCGCCCGACAACAGGAACCGCGGCAGCGTCGCCGTCAGCACCACGGGATCGCGCACCGTCACATCGACATTGGCCCTGCCCAGCTTGGTCGCCGTCCATGCCACCGCCATGACGCGCGCGGTGCCGGCGAATTCGGGGATCTCGAAATCGATCTCCGCCGTGCCGTCGGACTTCACCGTGACAATGCCCGAATACAGCGCCAGCGGCTTTTGCGTCGGCGGCGAGCCGGTCAACTCCGCGCCCGCACTGTCGCCACCGCTGCGCAGCTGGCCACGGGTGCCCTGCATGCCGTCGATCAACTGCCCATAGAGATCGCGGATTTCCGACGTCATCCGGCGCTGGCCGAGATAATAGTCATCCGGCGCCGGCGGCTTGTAATTGGTCAGATTGAGGATGCCGACATCCACGGCCGCCACCACGATCTTGGCGTCCTCACCCGGATTGAGCCCTCCGAGGTTGACCGGCAGCTTCATGGTCGTGCTCGGGCGAACCAGCACCGGCGGCGTCAAAGCGACATCGAGGGTGCGGGCCTTCTTGTCGATCCCGAACCATTTGAGGCCGATCGCACGGCCCGGCATGCGTGCCGCTGTGCTGTCCAAAGGACGCCGCAGTGTTGCCACAACGTATGCGCCCGTTCCCCAGTCTTTTCCGACCGGAAGCGCGATTTTCGAGGCGCCCTCCTTGACCGATTGGCTGGTCGTTGTGAGCAGCCGATCGCCGATCACATTGATCGTCAGAAGACCCGCCGTGCGCGCATTGACTGACACGGTCATCGTCTCGCCCGACGCATATTCCGGCTTGTCGATGGAGGTTTCGAGCAGGTCCGGCGTGTCGGCGCTGCCGTCCGAATACCAGCCGACATCGAACTGCACCGACGTGATCGGGCCGTCCGCGTCATTGGATTTCACATCCAGCCGATAGCGTCCTGGCTGCGGCTGCAACGAAATCCGTGCGGGTTTGTCGGCAGCGACCGTGAGATCACCGTCAGCGACACGCTTGGTGGATTTGATCGGCTCGTAATCCCAGGACGAATTCTGCCGATACCACTGATAGCGCGACTCGATCTTCAGCAGCTCATAGCGCAGCCCGCCCCGCGCCATCGCGGTTCCTTCCGGCGAGACAACGACGACGTCAAAGCCCGCATTGTCGCCCTCGGCGACGTTCTTGTCCTTGAACAGCGGCTTCACCCCGATCATCGGCGCTGAGGGGGCAATCGGCAGCACCAGCTTGCGCTCGACGGCACGGCCGCCGCTCTCGGTCATGCGGATGAAGATTTGGGCTTCCTGCGGCCGGGTCGAGGATGGCGGCTTTGCCAAGCTGACCGGGAACGTGGCCGAGCCATTGGCATCGGCCTCCGGCAGATCCTCGATCGGCGTGCGCTCGTTGCTGGCGCTTTCCTCGTCGGCGACGCCGAACTGATAGCCGGCAAAGCCGGGCCGTTCCGCTGCGGGCGCCACCAGCAGATCGCCCTCGAGACCGAGACCCGAGGCAGGCGCACCATAGAGAAACCGGCCATCGACCTTAAGTTCTACTGGAAGATCAGCTTTGATCTGCTTGTCCTTGGAAACTATGTCGAATTCGATCCTGTCAGCAACGTAATCCTCGACCATGAAGGTGGTCTCGCCGACCGCTGGTGCCTTCGGATCGGTGAAGGCGCGGACGCGCCAGGTGCCGGTCGGAACCGCACTGTTCAACGGCAGAGTCAGGCTGCGTCCGCCTGCCCCCTGATCCTGCAGAACGGCGCGTCGGAACTCGACGCCATCGGGGCGTTCGATCACCAGCGTCATTGGTCCTGATGTCACGGCGTTACCCTGCCCGTCGCGCAGCAGCGCGGTGAGATAGACGGTCTCGCCGGAGCGGTAGACACCCCTCTCGGCATAGACGAAGGCATCGGCGCCGGCAGGAACCGGACGGCCGGAGACGCCACGATCGGAGAGATCGAAGGCGTTCGACTTGAGGCTCAGGAAAGCATAGTCGGCGTTCTCGCCCGTGACGGTCAGCAGCGCCGGCGACAGGCCGCCATCGCCCTTGGCAAGACCAGCTTCGAACAGCACGTGGCCGGCTTCATCTGTCTTCTTGCGCGCGAGGATCTCGTTGTTCCGGGCGATCAGCCGCACTTCGGCGGCGGCCATCGGTCCCGTGGTGGCCAGCGAGTTGACGAAGACATGGATGCCGTCGTTGCCGGAAAAGGCGGTCAGGCCGAGATCGGAGACGATGAACCACTGGGTCGCCAGCGAGCCGTCGTCATCGTCGTTGCGCCCTGCTCCGGGCCCCTTGGCCGCGGCGGTCATCACATAGACACCGGGTTGCAACTCGCCGATGGCCTGATCCACCGGGAACGCGGTGGTCACATCCTCGTTCAACTTTGTCTCGGTCGAAAGCTCACCAGCCCAGACCTTCTGTCCGCGTTCGTCGCCGAGCGCCTCGAGCTGATACTTGCTCAGCGCGGTCTGGAAATCGCTCCCGATCACCGTGTTGATCAGATTGCGATCACCGATCCGGAACACCTTGATGTCGACTGCCTGGGTGTTGACCGAGACCAGCGGGATGCCCTTCTGGCCGGTGCGCGGCAGCACATAGGCGCGGCCGGTGAAGCGCACGAACGGCTTGCGGTCGCGGACATAGATGTTGAACTCGGCCGATTTCGGCAGGCTCTCCTTCACCGTGGATGGCAGGCCGGCGCGCAGATTGATGTTGTAGCGCTCGCCATGCTTCAGCCCTTCGACGCAGAGCTGCTTGTCCTCGGCGGACAGCGCCGGCTTGTCGCTGCCGGCCAGCGCCAGGAACGGCGCGAAATCGACGCGCTTGGCGAGATCTTCGGAGAACTGGAAACAGGCCCGCGGCGAGGCCGAATCGGAATCAACGCTATAGTCGAGCAATCGGAACCCGTGGTCGCCGCGCATTTTCTCGTATTGCTCGCGGACATCGGCGACTTCGCGCAGATCGAGCGACAGCCGCATCGCATCCAGCGCCGGCCGATAGAGTTTTCGCGCGGCCATGGCGCGGCCGAGCACGGCCAGCGCCTCGGCTTCCTCGCCGGCATTGCTGGCGCGCTGGTAGGCGATGTAGGCGGCGGTCGCCGCGCGCTCGTTGAGGAAGGTCGTCTCCGACGCATTGGCCGGGCGAATCTGCGCCACGGTTTTGGCCAGACGCAGCCAGTTGGCGCCATCATCCGGCGCGACAGTCACGATCTGGCCGAGAATCTGCAGCCCGGCGCGTGCATCGGAGCGCCGCAAGGCGGCATCCGCATCGGTGCGCAAGGTCGCCGCCGATTTGGTGATCGGCCCCGCTTCGCTCTTGATCTGGGTTTCCAGCTTGATCGCGCGATCAGCCAATTCATCGCGCCGAAAGGCCTTGTCTGCGGCCTGGCTCGAGACCAGGCCCAGCGCCAGCGTGGCGCAAACGGCAAAAGCGCGAACCAAAACCTTCATGGAAACCTCCCCCGAAACGGACGAACGCCGCTCGGCGTTAAGCCTTGCGCAAAAATGGTGACAGCCTCGTGGCCAGCGCCACACCGCACGAACGATCGCTGGCTGCATTCTGCGATAAATCCACGAATCCTGACGCAACGAAACACTGCCCGAGCCACCACCCCGGTGGCGATGCCCGTTATCCCAAGCATCACGACCACATCTCCAGCCATTGGTCGCGC
>CALRZK010000423.1:0-4282 GCA_943372615.1 Bradyrhizobium ivorense
CAAGCTCGGCGCCATCGAGCGCATCGCCACCGGCATGCGCTGGGCGGAAGGGCCGGTTTATTTCGGCGACGGGCGCTATCTCCTGTGCTCGGACATTCCCAACAATCGCATCATCCGCTGGGATGAAGAGACCGGCGCCGTCAGCGACTTCCGCAAGCCCTCGAACTATGCCAATGGCAACACGCGCGACCGGCAGGGGCGACTGATTACCTGCGAACACGGCCGCCGCATCACCCGTACCGAATATGACGGCAGCATCACGGTGCTGATGGACAGCTTTGACGGCAAGAAGCTGAACTCGCCGAATGACGTGGTGGTGAAATCAGACAATTCGATCTGGTTCACCGATCCACCTTTCGGCCTGATGAGCGACTATGAAGGCAACAAGGGGCCGTCCGAGATCGGACAGAACATCTATCGGATCGATGGCGATACGCTGAAAGCGACGATCGTTGCCGATGACGTGCTCGGTCCCAATGGCCTCTGCTTTTCGCCGGACGAAGAGCTTCTTTATGTGGTGGAATCCCGCGGCGTGCCGAACCGCAAGATCCTCGCTTATGATCTGTCGGCCGACGGCAAGACGCTGAGCAACAAACGTGTGTTGATCGATGCCGGCCCGGGTACGCCCGATGGCATGCGCTGCGACAGCGATGGCAATCTGTGGTGCGGCTGGGGCATGGGCACACCGGAGCTCGACGGCGTCATGATCTTCGCTCCGGACGGCGCCCCGATCGGTCGCATTGCCCTCCCCGAACGTTGCGCCAATGTCTGTTTCGGCGGGCCCAAGCGCAACCGGCTGTTCATGGCATCGAGCCAGTCGATCTATGCGGTTTATGTGAACGCGCAGGGCGCGCTGGGCGGCTGACCGATCAAGCTACCTGTTGTGGCGTCTGCCCCGACGCCACACGATCTCTGACGCAATTGCGTCCGCTTTGCTTGGCCAGATACAGAGCACTGTCAGCCGCCTCCAATAAGACACGCGGCTGAATATTTGCGTTGGCCTCGGCGATGCCGACACCGATACTCACGGTCAGTCCCCTGGCCGAATTTGGCAATGCGGTGCAGTCCATGGTTTCGACGGCCTGTCGCACCCGCTCTGCGACCGTGAGGGCATCGGCTCGGGTCGTCGCGGGCAGAATGAGCGCGAATTCCTCGCCACCATAGCGCGCCGTGAAATCGTCGACACGCTGCGTATTCCGGATCGCAGCCGCGACGAGTTTTAGGCATTCGTCGCCGATCAGATGCCCGAAATCGTCGTTGAAGCGCTTGAAATGATCGACGTCGATCAGGAGCAGCGCTAACGACGTGGCGGACACAGGATGTTCCTGTAAACTCTGCCTCAGCTTCTCGTCGAAATCCCGTCGGTTTCCGACGCCGGTGAGATCATCGGTCAGCGCGAAGGTCGACAGCCGTGCGTTCATGCTGGCGAGATCGGAATTGTAGCGCGTCACCTGGCTGAGCAGCATGCGATGATCGTAGTCAGACTTCAGCATACGCGTCCGCAATGCAAACAACTCGGAAACGAAGCCGACCTGATACCAGAGATAGAGGAGCGCCAAAGGAATGGCGACTGTCACGCCGAAGGCCGTTGCCGCCACACTGATCATGCCGAGCACGATGCTGATATGGAGGATCACCGTCCCTGGCATCGCATAGGCACGCGCGGTGGCGCCCTGGATCGGCGCACAGACCAGTGCTGCCACGGCAAACCTGATCGCTCCTTCGGTGGTGAAGAGCAGAATGGACAGGCTTGAGCCCCAGCCCAAAGCAGCGATGAAGCTGGACAGGGCAAACAGACGAACCCAATGGGCGACCCGTGCATCGGGTCCGCGCCTGGCGTAGCGGCGGGAGAAAGCGAGACGGATGCCGAATGTCCCAATAACGATGACAGCTGCAGGGATCGAGGAAAGTGTCCCGTTGGCGTACCAGTTGTACCACGCGATGAGCGTGATCGCCGTGGCAGTGAGTGCATGCGCAAGCGGATTGAAGAGCCCTTCCAGCATCTCCCAGGCTTGCTCTTTCGTTGTGTAGTCGGAGCCGATAAGCCCCGCCATCGAAGCCAGCATGCGCCAGAGCTCAGCAATGCGCCCGCGTTGACCGCCTATCTCTCGTATTCCGGTCACCGACGCCACCTTCAGATTGAATCAAGATCAGTTACAGCCGGGTTATGCCGAGGATTGCTCACAGACTGGTATATTCGTAGCTATCGACACCCATAATCTGAACGAAAGGTTAAATCAGCTGCGACAACTTGATGGGTGCACACGGTTCCACCACCGACGCTCACATCCCTTGTCTTGTCCGCCATCAAAACAAAAACGCCGGAGCTTTCGCCCCGGCGTTTTCAGTCACGAAGCTTTCGCTTCGAAACGCGGTCTTACGCCGCGTCGTAGCCTGCGATGGCCTTGACCTCGAGGAAGTCCTCGAGACCTGCCTTGCCCCATTCACGGCCGTTGCCGGACTGCTTGTAACCACCGAACGGCGCGGTGCGGTCGTTCGGGGCGCCCTGCAGATTGACGTTGCCGGCGCGGATGCGGCGACCGAACTTGCGGGCGGACTCGATGGTGTCAGCCGACACATAGCCAGCGAGGCCATAGGGCGTGTCATTGGCGATGCGGAGTGCATCGGCTTCGTCCTTCGAGCCCATGATCACGAGCACCGGCCCGAAGATTTCTTCGCGCGCGATGGTCATGTCCTCGGTCACGTCAGCGAAGATCGTCGGGCGGACATAGAAGCCCTTGTTGACGCCTTCCGGCAGGCCGGGGCCGCCGGCGACCAGCGTGGCGCCTTCGTCGATGCCCTTCTGGATCAGGCCCTGGATCTTGTCCCACTGGCCGCGATTGACCACTGGACCGATCACGGTGCCGTCAGCACGGGGATCGCCGGCCTTGGTCTTGTCGGCCTGGGCCTTCGCAATGGCGGCGATTTCCTTCATCGCGCCCTGCGGCACGATCATGCGCGACGGCGCGTTGCACGACTGTCCGGAATTGTTGAACATGTGCGCGACGCCGCCGGTGACGGCCTTCACGAAATCAGCGCCTTCGAGGATCACGTTCGGCGACTTGCCACCGAGCTCCTGGCTGACGCGCTTGACCGTGTTGGCGGCGCGCTTGGCGACGTCGATGCCGGCGCGGGTCGAGCCGGTGAACGACACCATGTCGATGTCCGGGTGCTCGCTCATGGCAACGCCGACCTCTGGGCCGAGACCGTTGACGAGATTGAACACGCCCTTCGGCACGCCGGCTTCATGCATGACTTCTGCGAAGATCAGCGCCGAGGTCGGGGTGAATTCCGACGGTTTCAGGATCATGGTGCAGCCGGCAGCGATCGCAGGCGCAACTTTACAGGCGATCTGGTTGAGCGGCCAATTCCACGGCGTGATCATGCCAACGACGCCAATCGGCTCCTTGGTGATGACGGCCTGGTTGTGCTTCTCGTCGAACTCATAGGTCTTGAGCACGTCGAGGGTCGCGGTCAGATGGCCGAGACCGGCGCCAGCCTGCAGGCGCTCGGCCATCGGCAGCGGGGCACCCATTTCGTCCGACACCGACGCGCCGATGTCCTTGATGCGGGCCTTGTAGGCGGTGATGATCTTTTCGAGCAGCGCGATGCGCTCTTCGCGGGTGGTCTGCGAGAAGGTCTCGAAGGCGCGCTTGGCAGCCGCGACCGCCTTGTCCACATCGGCCTTGGAGCCGAGGGCAACTTCATACATCGCTTCTTCGGTCGCCGGATTGACGACGGGGGTCGATTTCTTGACGGCCGGATCGACCCAGGCGCCGTCGATGTAGAATTGCAGGCGGTTGACCATTGGTAACCTCTTTGAATTGCGGAAGCGTTCTTGTTGAGCGCCAGTACAGGACAGGTCGTGTGGGACAGCGGCCTGCGCGGCAAGCATCCTTGCGCGATCATTCCGCCATTGAGCCCGCCATGCACGGGGTGTCGCGTGGTGCGACAGACGGCATTTAAGTGCACCGAGGTGGCAGGAGCAAGGCCTGCCACATTGTGCATGTTCCAAATTCAAAAATGCCGCAGCTCAATGAAGTGTGCAGCGCAGCAATTTGATTTTGGCTAGCGCGACTTACCCAGCACAGTCACCGGTGCATCGGGATCGACCTCGTCGTCAGCCATGGTGGAGATCGGCGACATCGGCGTGTCGCGCAGGCGCTTGAGGCCGAGATAACGCTCACGCAGGATCACGAAAATGCCGGCCCCCGCGACGATCACCGCGCCGAAGACGACATAGATCGTCGGCACCTCGCCGAACATCCAGAAGCCGAGCAGG
>CALRZK010000424.1:0-4273 GCA_943372615.1 Bradyrhizobium ivorense
TGAGCCATCTTCGTTCCGGCGGCACCGTCGGCAGCCTTCTCGTCAGCGCCATCGCCCGCTATGCCGACCAGCCCGCCATTGCGGACGGCACCTCGCGCTGGACCTATCGCGAATATGGCGATGTGGTCGCGCGCTTCATCGGCCTGTTCCGCAGCCTCGGCCTCACCAAGACCAGCGGCCTGTCCGTGCTCTCCGGAAACCGCGCTGAGACCTGGGCCGCCATTTCCGCCGCCGCCATCATGGGCATCCGCTACACGCCGCTGCACCCCATGGCCGCGGAAGACGACCACGCCTTCATCGTGGAAGACGCAGAGATCGATGTTCTGATCGTCGAGGGCGGCAAATTTGCCGAGCGCGGCAAGGCGCTGAAGGCCCGCGTGCCCAGCCTCAAGCATCTCTATGCCTTCGGCACTGTCGATGACGTGCGCGATCTCCTCGAGGAGCTGCCCGCCATCACGCCGGAGCCGCTGGTCGACGAGAGCCATGTGGATGACATCTGCTGGCTCTCATATACGGGCGGCACCACCGGCCGTTCCAAGGGCGTGATGAACCCGCATCGCGTGGTGGTCGCCATGTGCCTCGCCATCATCGCCGACTGGGACTGGCCGCGCGACATCCGCTATCTCGCCGCCACACCGATCAGTCATGCCGCAGGGATCACCATCTTCCCGGTGATGCTGCGCGGCGGTTTTACGCGCCTCGTGCAGGGCTTTGATGCCGAGACCTATCTGCGCGTGGTGCGTGAAGAGAAGATCACCGCCACCTTCCTCGTGCCGACGCTGATCTATGCGCTGATCGACGCCGAGGACATCCGCAAGAAATACGACACATCATCGCTCGACATGATCGTCTATGGCGCAGCACCGATGTCGCCGGATCGCCTGCGCGAGGGCGTTGATATCTTCGGCAATGTGTTCGTGCAGCTCTATGGCCAGACCGAAGCGCCGCAGATCATCACCACCATGCGCAAGATCGACCACGACGACACCAAGCCCGGCCGTCTCGGCTCCTGTGGACGCGCCAATCCGATGGTGGAGGTGAAACTGCTCGACGCCGATCTCAATGAAGTCGCCATCGGCGATCCCGGCGAGATCTGCGTGCGCGGCTCGCTGGTAATGGACGGCTACTGGAAGCGTCCGGATGCCACGGAAGAAGTCTTTCGCGGCGGCTGGCTGCACACCGGCGATGTTGCCGTGAAAGATGCCGACGGCTTCTTCTATATCGTCGATCGCACCAAGGACATGATCATCTCCGGCGGCTTCAACATCTATCCCCGCGAAGTGGAAGACGCCTTGATGGCGCATCATGCGGTGGCGTCTGCAGCTGTGATCGGCATTCCCGATGCAAAATGGGGCGAGGCGGTGAAGGCGTTTGTCGTGCTGAAGAATGGTGCGAATAATTCCGTCGAGGAATTGCAGGCGCATGTGAAAGACAAGCGCGGCGCACCGTGGTCGCCGAAGAGCATCGACTTCGTTGCGGAGATTCCGGTGACGGGCCTCGGCAAGATCGACCGCAAGGCGCTGCGCGCGCCTTATTGGGGCGGGCAGGCGAGGGGCGTGGCGTGAGCATCGTGCTTTCGCGCCACGCTCTCCCATGTCGTGCCCGGGCTTGACCCGGGCATCCATCTTACAGAGAGCCTCGGGCAACGATGGATCCGCGGGTCAAGCCCGCGGATGACGACGGAGGAGCGTTCCAATCCCCTCAAATTGTCAGAAATTTATTCCCATTAACCCCGGTAACCTCCCGGTCACCCTAACAGGCCGGTGAGGAATCTTACCCCAATCTTTCGCATTTGAACGATCCTGTCCCGCATCCGGACACACGTGCGAACATGATGGCAACATCAGTCCTTCATCGTGAATCAAAAACTGCAAAAAGCCCTGTTTTTGTAGACTTAATCGACGATTTACCCTCGCAAATTCATGTTCTCTTTATCGTCTTTTTTAGGCGCTTCTTCAAAGCCGCCGCTTAAGTTGGACCTATCAGACGGGACACAAGTTTCGTCGAATAAGTCGATAAAAACGACAGCAGGGGTAGTGTCATGATGAAGTCCGTTGCGACGGTGGAAAGCGTCGATCTCGTTCCCGGCCAGGCTCCGGTCCAGCCGCTGTATCTCGAAGCTCTGACTCTCGTTGAGCGTCTGCATCGCCGTCTGCTCGACGTCATCAAGGACGAGTTCGATCGTCGCGGCCGTGCCGACATCAATTCGGTGCAGGCGCTGCTGCTGTATAACATCGGCGACAAGGAATTGACCGCCGGCGAGCTGCGCACCCGCGGCTACTATCTCGGCTCCAACGTCTCCTACAATCTGAAGAAGCTGGTCGAGCTCGGCTTCCTCGATCACCAGCGTTCGCGCGTCGACCGTCGCTCGGTCCGCATCCGCCTGACCCAGCAGGGCCAGGAAATCCGCCACATCGTCGAGGCCCTCTATGCCAAGCATGTGAAGACGGTGGAGCAGGTCGGCGGCATCTCGAACGAAGAATTCGCGACCCTCAACAAGTCGCTGCACCGCCTCGAGCGCTTCTGGACCGACCAGATCCTGTATCGCCTGTGATCTCGTAGGATGGGTAGAGCGCAGGCGCGCGAGCGCCGAAGCAAAACCCATCTGCCGAGCTTGCCGCAGCGACGGAATGATGGGTTTCGCTTACGCTCTACCCATCCTACGCATCTGAGTTTACTTCGACCCTCCAAGTCGACACTGCCGCTAACGGAATTTTGCCCTCCGAAAGCAACGCCGAAATGTCCCGAAGAGGCATACGGCAATGACAACGACAAAAGGCGCCTTCTCAGGGCGCCTTTTTCTTTTGGGAAAACGCGGCGGTGTGGAAGGGGTAAAGCGTAACGAAAGCCCATCAGCCGAGTTTGCTACGCGCGCATAACTGCGAAAATTGAACGCTGATCTCTCCAAGTCAGACCAAGAGGTCTCGGAGGTGATCTCATGAAGCGATTTCTGATTTTTGCCGTTCTCGTTCCTCCCGTTGCACTCGCCGTCTTCCTTGTGCCTGAAGCGGCGGCGATATCGACAATGGGAAACATAGGCATGACGTTGGCGTTGTTATACCCGATTGGACTTATCCCTGCCTCCCTGACCGCTGCTGTCGATTGGTCGCTTTCAGGACGATCGAACCATCTTCGCATGGCTGTGACTGTGATATTTGCGATCATCCTTGCCGAGTTGATCGCTCAGCAGGGCCTTGGCGTGCCTTGGTCGCCGAGGGTCTGGTTGATCGGGGCAATTCCAGCCGCGCTATGTTCCTGGCTGGCGGGCAGGCAGCGAGCTTGAGGCAAGCATGAAGCGCTTTCTGATATTCCCGGCTCTGTTTCCGCCGCTCGCATTGGTCGTTTTCGCAGCGCCCGACGGGGTTGAAATTCTCCCTGACTGGATCGCATCGGCCTATGCGATCACGGTGCTTCCCGCTCTCTTGCTGGCTTGGGTCGATTGGGGGCTGTCCGCCAAGCCAACCCGTCTTCGGGTGATGGGAACGGCGGCCACAGCCGCGCTGGCGGCCGTCTTGATCATGCGCTTTCTATCTGGAGGACTGGACGAGTTGCGGCCATTCCTGATGGCCGGGCTTGTCGGGGGCATTCCAGCCGCGGTGTGTTCGTGGCTGTCCACGTAGCCCGCAAGGAAGCGGGCATGATGAACCACGCGCTCCCCTTCGCGACTAACGGAATGTACTGGTGCTTCCATTGATGGGCAGCTCCGCGGTCACAACGACGCGTGAGCCGTCCGCGGCTTGGTCAAATGGCAAATTTCGTCGCAGAGATATTGTTCGAATACGTGTTCGTGGTGATCGGGCGCCTGGCTTATTCGCTGTGGATGCGTGTCGGCGTTTGGCTCGGGATGATGATTCCATGGCCGCGCATGAGGATTTTTGTGGGCGGGCTCTTCGGTCTCGGCGCCTTTGTTCTCCCGCTCGTCATCATCAACTATCTGTGCGGCTAGGGCTGGTCATGAAAGTCTCATTATCGATCGCAGCGGTCATCGGGCTGCTGCTGTCCACCATCCTTTTCGCCATCGAGCGGCCGACTGATTTCGCTTTCCTCTGGCTGGAGTGGCCAGGCGTAAGTGCTGCCTATCTGGCCTGGGGCGCACTTGGCGCGTCCGCCGTGGAGGGCATCGCAATCTCGTGGGCCGTAAACGCCTTGATCTATGCGACGATCGCTTTCGCCATTCTCGGGGCGGGCAGGCTGACGATGTCGGCGTTGGCGAAATAGATCGCCTTGCTTCCAGACAATAATTGGTGCCGGGACATTTCAACCAGCACTGCTG
>CALRZK010000425.1:0-4256 GCA_943372615.1 Bradyrhizobium ivorense
GGAAGGGCTAGCAGGCCGGCATCTGCGAGATCCTGAAAGTTTTCGAACGGAAAACCCGCAGTCCGGTCATGGAGTGCCGCACGCTCGGCAAAACCTGGCGTCAGCAGATTGACCCTGTCGATGATCCCCGGAATGGCGTCCATGATGGAAAGCGGCCCGCGATGTCTGTGTGGTATCCGAAGGCCGCGATAGACGCCCCTCGCCTGTAATTGCTGCATGGAGAAAATACCGATCGGCCCCGGCTGCAAGCCGTGCGCGGAAATAACGATGCCCGCGCTGAGTCCGTCACGGCGGGCAGATGAAACATTCTCTCCGCGATCTTCGACAGAGAAGATCATTCGTGCGGATTTTCCGGGCTTCGTTCACCATGTGGCGTCGAGCCCCAGCAGACCGAGTATATCGCGCCGAAGTTCCGCCAGACGCGGATCACCGCGATGGCGGGGGTATGGCCGATCGACGCTGATATCTGCCTTCACCTTTGCGGGACGATCGCTGAACACGATCACGCGATTGGCGAGGAATAGCGCTTCTTCCACATCGTGGGTCACCAGCAGCGCCGTGAAACCATTGCGTTGCCACAGTGACACGATCTCCGACTGCATGGTGAGACGCGTCAGTGAGTCCAGCTTACCCAATGGCTCATCGAGCACGAGGATGCGCGGATCATTCACCAGCGCACGCGCCAGCGCCACGCGCTGGGCCATGCCACCGGAAAGCTGGTGTGGATAGGCTTTTCGGAACGCCCCGAGGCCCACCAGGTCGATGGCGGCATCGACACGGTGACGCTGCGTCTTGAGCACGCCCTGCGCTTCCAGGCCGAGCGCGACATTGTCGTAGACGCTCCGCCACGGAAACAGCGTCGGATCCTGGAACACGACAACGCGGGACGGATAGGGTCCGCTGATCGCAACGCCATCCTCCGCCAGCGTGCCGGCGCGCGGCGGCTCGAGACCGGCGACAAGCCGCAACAGTGTGGACTTGCCGCAACCGGACGGGCCGAGCAGTGCGACGAATTCGCCTGGCGCCACATTGATGCTGACATCGTCAAGCACTGGGAGAACGGCACCATCGATATCGAAGGCATGACTGACGTTCTTGATCTCCAGCGACGCGCCGGCCGGCTCAAGAGCTTTCGCGAGCGCTACCATTTGACGACTCCCTTCTGCCAGACAAGGAGCCTGTCGCGCACACGGAACAGCAGCGTGATGGCGCCGGAGCACAACAGCGACATCACGATCAATGCCGCATACATGTTGTTGTAGGACGCCCAGCCCTGCGCCCATTGCAGATACCAGCCGAGCCCCGCCTTGACGCCGATCATCTCGGCGACGACCAGCACGGCGAAGGACGAGCCAAGACCCATGAACAGGCCGACAAAGACATGCGGCAGTGCTGCTGGGATCGCGACCTTGGTGACGAGGAAAGACGGTTTGGCACCGAGCGTCCGCGCGACGTCGTAGTAAGCGCTGCTCACGCTGGCGACGCCCGACCAGGTCAGCACCGTCACCGGAAATCCGGTGGCCAGCGCGATCAGGAACGTTGAGGCGCTCCAACTCGATGGAAACGTGAAGAAGGCAATCGGCAGCCATGCCGTCGCCGGCAGCGGGCCGATGAAACGCAGGATCGGATGCACCCAATAGCCCGCCAGCCGCGACCAGCCGATGGAGACGCCGGTGAGGAAGCCTACGGCAGCGCCGATGAAATAGCCGCCAAGCTGCAGCTTCACCGAGGCGAAGACGCTGTCGAGTAATTTTGGCAGATCGTCAGTATAGACCTCCACGATCGACTGCGGCGGCGGAAAGAACGGCAGCGGCAACCAGCCGAACTTTGCCGTGGCCAATTCCCACACTGTGAGGAAGGCGCCCAGCGCCAGCAGCCATGGCGCGCGCTTTTGCACGCCGACGCCAAAACTGCCGAGTGCCGCCTGCGCCGTCGTCGCGACGACAATGAAGGCGGCAACCGCGAAGGCGACATGGGCGACCGCTTCGGTGCGCGACCAGTCGCCGATATCCGGCCAATGCAGGCTCGCAGTGCCAAAAGCCAGCCAGGCGAGCCCTGCCCCGACGCCCGACAAGGTCGGCCGCAACTTCGTTGCGAAACCCAGACCGCCATCGCCCGCAATCGCAAGGCTCTCGCGGTCGGCACCAGTGCGCGCGATGTCAGACACGGAATACGTCGGCATAGATGCGCTCCGCAAATTTGGCTGTGTCGGTGTTCGGCTTGAACACGGAGACCTGCTTCAGCTCGTCCGCATAGGTCTTCAGCTCGCGCTTGAGCTGATCGCCGACCGGGTGATGGTGATGGGTGTGGTATTTCACCATGCCTTGCAGATCTGCGACGGTTGCCACCTTGGGTGCATAAGGCTGGAACGAGGCAGCCGCCTTCTCCGGATTTTGCGAAGCGAACATCGCAGCATCGAGCAAGGCCTGCGTCAACGCACGCGCCACCAGCGGCTCGGACCGGATCAGACTGCCGCGCACGCCCACGATGCAGCAGGAGATATCGCGATAAGGTCCGTCGAGATTGGAGCCAACCTCCTTCAGCGAGCCATCCTTAAGCCAGAGATAGGCCAGCGGATCGGACGCGAGACCGATCTGAGCCTCGCCCTTCTCGAGCGCGAGTTGCACAAGATTGCCGGGATACTGCCGCCACTCGACATCCTTTTCCGGATTGATGCCGGCCTTGGCGAGTTGGATGGAGAAGAAGTTCTTGTCGGGGCCGGCCATGTCGCCGACGGCGATCACCTTGCCCTTGAAGTCGGCGATGCCCTTGATGTCCGACTTCGCCGAGGTCAGCGCGCGCATGCAGCCACCATGGGTACCGGCGACGATCTTGACGTCAAACCCCTGCTCCAGCGGCTTCAGCCAGCGCAAGGCCATGCCCAGCCCTGCGTCGGACTTGCCGGTGGCGATCGCCTCCAGCAACTGGTCGGTAGAGCCGCTGTAATTCACGAGTTCGACGTCAAGATTCTGCTTGGCAAAGAAGCCGTGATCGATCGCAACCGGCAGCGGCGCGAGGCAGACGGCGCCGGCATTCCATGACAGTTTCAGTTTTCGCGGCGCGCCGGTGAGTGCAGGTGCATCGGACGACGCCTTGCAGATCGGAAACTCGGAAAAGTCGATCGGTGATGCCTGTCTGAAGGGAAAGGCCTGCGCCCCCAACACACCGAGCGGCGCCGCGAAAGCGGCGGCAGCACCTGCGCCGAGCAGCGTGCGGCGGTTCATCACTGGCACGCGCTTGTGATCGTCGTCGGACATCTCGTCTCCTTGAATAAGGCACAGCACGGCCCCTTAGCGCAACGCAGGACGTTGCAGCTCGCGCTGATGCGATGATGGAATCTGGTGCGGCGTTGGCGTCGTTCGACTCTCACGCCATCGTTGTCGACGATGCGAGAATGCGCAGCGCGGGCGCGCAGGGTCAATGAAATGGAATTTTGAATGTCGCGGATGTTGGAGAGATTATCTCCAACCCAGCGAGCCCCGATAGGCGACAGCGCAAAGCGCCGAAGAAGCGTTCTCCACTGCGCGAGGCGCGCAGTGGATTTATGCTGGTCAGTACACGTCGAGCTGGAAACGGCCCTTCTTCTTCAGCTCGCTCCCAAAAGTCCCGGCTTCGTCGATCGACCGAGCGCCATGCTGTGCCGTAACATCGACCAGTGCACGTTCGACATCCTTGGCCATGCGCTTGGCATCGCCGCAGACATAGACATGGGCGCCTTCGGCGAGCCAAGTCCACAGGTCGCGTCCGACTTCGCGCATGCGATCCTGTACGTAGAATTTCTCGCCGGTGTCGCGCGACCAGGCGAGCGACAGGCGCGTGAGGAAACCGTCATTCTTCATGCCATTGAGTTCCTCGGCATAGAAAAAATCCGATGCGCTGCGCTGATGGCCGAAGAACAGCCAGTTCTTGCCGGGAGCCGCGGTCGCCTTGCGGTCGTGCAGGAAGGCGCGGAACGGCGCGATGCCGGTGCCGGGACCAACCATGATGATCGGGGTTTCCGGATTTTCCGGCAGCGCGAAACCATGGGCCTTCTGCACATAGACCTTGAGCTCGTCGCCGGGCTTGATGCGGTCGGCGAGGAAGCTTGAGGCGAGGCCATGGCGCTTGCGCTTGCCGATCACGTAACGAACGGCATCCACCGTGAGCGAGAGCTTGCCCGGCGTTGCGTTATGCGACGACGAGATCGAATAGAGCCGCGGCTGCAGCGGCTCCAGCGCCTCGATGAAGGCTTCCGGATGCGGACGCACACTCGGAAA
>CALRZK010000426.1:0-4249 GCA_943372615.1 Bradyrhizobium ivorense
TCAGCGTACCGCGCAAGACGCCGTCGTTCTGGCGGGGACCGGAGCCGACCACCACATCGGTGCCGGTGCGCAGGTCGATCGCGGCGCTGGCGCCCAGCGTCAGGGTGCCATGACGCGTGGTGAGATCAACGATGGCGCGGTTCGGCGCATCGATGATCTTGCCGTAGCTGTCGAAGCGCATGGCGGTGCCGTGCGCATCCAGCGTACCATTCACGGTGAGCTCGTTCATCGCGGCAAGGCGGATGGTGCCGACCTGCACACCGCTGGCATCGATGGTGCCGTTTACGGTGAGGCTGCCGCCATCGAGCGTGATCTCGACATTGCGCGCTTTCACTTCACTGCCGACGACAAGATCGCCCTGCTTGATCTGGAAGCGTCGCGCACCAAACACGTGGCCGTCAGTGAGACGTGCATTCAAGCCAGCGAAATCGGACAAGGTCTGGCCGCGAAGCGTAACCTCCGCCGTCTCATAAGGCACGAACGTGCCGCCGGCATCGTAATGGCCGCTGGCGGAGCCCATGATGCGGCCAGCGAAATCGATGCGACCGGCACCACTGCCGAGCGCGGTCGCCTTCAGCGTGCCAGCCCGATTGTTGACCGCCGACAGATCGATCGATGATCCCGCAGCCTGCAGGATATCGCCTGAGGTGCTCGCCAGGATCAAATCGCCGCCATTGCTGTAGCGGGTCTGTTCGAAAAATCCGACGGCGCGGCCGGACAGATCAATCTGCGCGGCGCTGCCGAGTTGCAGTAGCTGCTCGGCTGTCACCGACAGCTTGCCCGACGCCAGCGCAATATTGCCGTCGATGGTGACGCTGCGGCCGGTCAATGCGAGTTCGGCACCAAGGCCGTCACGCCGCGCGGCGGTGGCGCCTTGCGACGAGAAGACGATATCGCCACCCGCGGTGATGCGATTGACCGAACCGGCCTCGCCGGTCAGCACCGGCGCAAACAGATTGAGATTGCCGCCGCTATAGGTGTAGCCGGTGCCCGGCACATAGGTGGACTGCGTCTGATAGACCGCCAGCGTGCCCTTGGCATTGGCGGAGATGGATTCACTGGCACGCAGATTGATGGCACCGAAACCGACGGCCAGGCGATCGGCCGAATAGACGCTGCTCGGTCGCGTATTAGGGCCATAACCGAGAATGATGCGCGACGCCGCGATATCCAGCGTACCGCTGCCAAGCAGGCTGCCGATGGCGCCGCCCGGCGTGTTGGGCGTCTCGCCGATGTCCGAACTAACTGGCGGCTGCACAGCCAGACCCGTCCAGACGAATTCATCGGTGGTGATCACCGCTTTGTCGCCGGCCGCGCCGTAGCCGTAAATAGCCGGCGTGCCGATCACCAGACGTGCGATCGAGGATTTTCCGGTGGCGGGATCGATGGTGTCGAGCGTCACGGCACCGTAGATATTGACGGACTCGCGCGCATTCAGCACCAGCGTCTCGACGCCGGGGATGCCGGCTCCCGTATTGCCGGCAAGCAGGCCGGCAAGGATGTTCTGGTTCATCGACAAGCCGGCCGGGAGCTGGCCATTGGCCCCCGCCTGCGCCAGCGCGGCATCGCTGCCGAGATTGATCGAGGCCAGAGCGAGCACGAGATTCTTCGCCCCGTAGCGGACATTGTCCGCGAAGGTGAATATCTGGTCGGTCGCCACCGCGATGGTGCCCCGGGCAAGAATACGCGTATCACCGCTGCAGGCGCCGCTTGCGCAATCACCGACACGAATGGCGCCAAGCGCGTTGGAGCCACTGGCCACCGGCGGCAGCATGTTGATCCAGCCATTGGACACGGCGAATACGCTGGAATTGCCGGCCGAGAACACGACACCATCGTCGGAATCGAAGGCCGCTTCGCCGCCCGCGAGAGTGTCGATCGAAGCGCCCTGCTCCACGGTGATGACACCACGCGCACTGGACATCAGAACGACGTCGGCACCAGTCAGCACAGCACCGCTGCGCACCGTCACGGATCCCGGGGCGTTGAAGGTGGCCGTGGTGCCACCGTAAGCGAGATTGAGCTGGCCGCCGATCAGCAGCCGCGACGCACCAAAGGCATTGAGCTGATCGGCCCGGATCGAAGCGCCGCTGAAGCCCGTGGTTGCCTGCTGGCCCTGCGCCAGGATCTCGATGTTAAAAGCAGTGAGTGACAGCGTGCTGCCATAGCCCTGACTGCCTGCTGCCGGGTTGACCAGCGCCCGGCCGTCGAATTGCAGCATCGGCAGATCTGCCCGACGCCTTGAGTAGCCGTAATCGAGCGTGAGATTATGCGCATCCGCCAGCAATTCGCCGCGAATACCGCCGCGCTGCGCGGAAGCCGCCAGCACGAAGGCATCGTACCCCATCGTATTGTAGTTCGCGTGCCGGCGCACGATATCGGACGGCGTGACTACGATCCGGCTCAGAAGTTGCGCGCGGATCGCGGTGTTCGCCGTGCCGAGATAGCCGCCGGCGACAGCCGAGCCGGCGTCGGTGCCGACGACGACATTCGCGCCCGTATGACTGGCCCCGACCTCGATACGGAAAGCACCGGGTAGCAGCGCATAATTGGCCGGCAGCAACGTGTAGGTTCCCGCCTTCAGGCCGCCGACATCGACCGGCAGCGTGATCTGCTGTCCCATCGCCGGCGCGCCGGCCTCGGGTGCTGTGGGCGCGATGGCGCCGGCATAACCCGGCACGATGGCGTAGACGGCATTGCTCGGCGACGAGAAATCGAGGCCCGGGCTGGCATTGGCCAGCGGCGTGCGGATGACATCCACCGAGCCGCCGCGGCCGCTGACAAAGCCCGCGCCCATCAACTGGCCGCCGCCCGACAGATCGAGCACTGCGCCATCGCGGCCGATCACCGCATCGCCGGTCAGCGTGATCATCGCGGAGCCGAGCGCGCGGGGAGTGATCTCCTTGCCCGCAACCTTGTAGATCAATCCATCGGCTGTGCCGCCATAGGGCATCAGCAGGCCAACCGCACTCACGGACGTCACGCTGCCTGGAAGAAGCTCGACGAGCGCCGCATGTGCCTGGTCGGTGCCGCGAGCATCTGCGCCAAGAAGAAGATGCCCCATCGGCGCGCGAACCACGCCACCCTGGCGCACGATGTTGCCGCCGAGACGAAGCTCGCCGAACACCGAATACGGCATGGCGACATCGCCTTCGCGCGCACGCCGGATATCGAGGACATCTCCGCTCTTGTACCCGGCGACGATCTGCGCCGACACGCCGCTGTCGGGATAGATCTGCACCGCCGTGATGGTGAGATCGCCCATCGCACGCAATTCGGTGGTCAGCACGCCGCTTAGTCCGCGCCCTGCCCGGCCGCCAAGCACACGCAGATCGCCCTGGCTAATCAGCTCAACGGTGTCGAAACCGCGGCGATCCA
This sequence comes from Bradyrhizobium ivorense, assembly GCA_943372615.1. Classification (GTDB taxonomy): domain Bacteria; phylum Pseudomonadota; class Alphaproteobacteria; order Rhizobiales; family Xanthobacteraceae; genus Tardiphaga; species Tardiphaga ivorense_A. The sequence goes on from CALRZK010000426.1 coordinate 3,379, forward strand.
TGGTCACAGCGGGACCGGTCAGCATCTGCACAGTGCCACTGGCTCCGAAGCCAACGCGGTCGCGGATATCGATGGCCTCGGCACTGACGAGGAAGGATGCCTCTGTCGCGCGCGACGACGCGCCGTCACGCCAGGTCACCGTCGGCATCACCTGGAAATCGCCGGGTGCCCGCGTGGACGCCGCCAGCATCACATAAGGCGCCGACAATGCCACGCGCGTATTTGCCGCCGCTGCTTCGCTGAGCGCGTAACTGCCGGCAAAGAGCCGCAGGCTCTGCGGCATCGCCAGCGTGACATCGCCATTGAAGCTGAGCACGCCATTGACCAGCAGCGACAGGTTGCCGAAACCGCCCTTCGTGATCTGATCGACGCCGAGACTGCCGACACCATAAGCAAGGGTAAGATCGGCATCGCCGAATTGGGCGCCCGCCCGCAGCGCGCTGCCGGATTGCAGTTGTGACAGCGTGAATTCGCGCGCCTTACGGACGTCATTGCTTGCGGCCTTGTCACCGCCGCGCGAAAATATCGGCGTCTCGAGGGCGATGGCTAGCGTGCCGCCGGCCGCTGTCGCACCGCCCGCTTGCGCGCGGAATGTGCCGTCGAGATAAAGGCTGTGCGCCGACTTGAGCGTGATGACACCACCGGCGCTGGCCAGATCGACCGGCGCAAAGCCATTACCCTGCTCGACATCGATCACGGCATGGGCGCCCGACGCGTCGAGTACTGCACCGGGGCGAATGACAACGGCGATATCTTGGGTCGCGCCTTCGCCGTTTGCCTCCCAATCGAGCGTGCCGCCGATCGCAATCGTGCCGCCACTCGGGACAATGCCGTAGCTGCGGCCGCGCCGGTCGCGCGCTGTCGCCGCGCG
>CALRZK010000427.1:0-4237 GCA_943372615.1 Bradyrhizobium ivorense
GGCGCTGGAGCGTTGGGCGGCGGAGAAGACGCGCTCGCTCGGCCTGCGCCCGGAATTCCCGTTCGCGCGGCTGCAGGCGTGGTCGCAGGCAAATGCCGATTCCATTTTAGTCGAACGCCGCAAGCTGCGGCCGTTCGGCATCTACACACTGGTCACCTTCGAGAGAACCGCACCGGCGTTGGCGGCGTAACGTCATCGTCCGGTCACGCAATTTTGCTAGCCGCACGGCATGGAAAGAGACGCGATGAGTGAAGGCAACGAACACCGCTTTCGCACCTTGTTCATCTCCGACGTTCACTTGGGAGCGCGGGGCTCGCAGGCTGAAAAGCTGCTCGATTTTCTCCGCGTTCACGACGCCGATACCATCTATCTGGTGGGCGACATCGTGGATGGTTGGGCGCTGAAATCAGGCTGGCACTGGCCGCAGTCCCATAACGACTTCGTGCAGAAGATGCTGCGCAAGGTCCGCAAGGGCGCCAAGATCATTTACATTCCGGGCAATCACGACGAATTCCTGCGCAACTATTACGGCACGCATTTCGGCGGTATCGAAGTCGTCGAAACCGCGACGCATGAAGGCGTGGACGGCAAGAAGTATCTCGTCATCCACGGCGATATCTTCGATCTCGTGGTGCAGAACGCGCGCTGGCTCGCCCATCTCGGCGACAAGGCCTATGATTTCGCGATCCAGATGAACCGTCTGGTCAACATGTTCCGCCGTCTGTTTGGCTTCCCTTACTGGTCGCTGTCGAAGTGGGCCAAGATGAAGGTGAAGAACGCGGTGAACTTCATCGGCGCGTTCGAAGAGACGCTGGCCGGCGAGGCACGTCGCCATGGCGCGGACGGTGTGATCTGCGGTCACATCCACTACGCCACCATCCGCGACGAGCACGGCATCCGCTACATGAATTGTGGCGACTGGGTCGAAAGCTGCACGGCGCTTGTCGAGCATGAAGACGGCCGCTTCGAAATCCTCACCTGGGCCGATATCGCCAAGAAGGACGAACCGGTCCGACAACTCGCTCCCGCAAAGGCCGCTTGATGCGCATCCTGGTCGCGACCGACGCCTGGCACCCGCAAGTCAACGGCGTCGTCCGCACGCTGACCATGATGGCTGAAGCGGCGAAGAGTTTTGGCGTCGATGTCTCGTTTCTGACGCCGGAAACTTTCGTGACGTTCGGAATGCCAAGCTATCGCGATCTCCGCGTTGCCATTCCGCGTCGGCGCCGCATCGCGCAGATGATCGAGGCCGCGAAGCCCGACAATATCCATATCGCCACCGAAGGCCCGATCGGCTTTGCCGTGCGTGCCTACTGCCGTCGCCGTAAAATCCCGTTCACGACCAGCTTCCATACGCGCTTCCCGGAATATGTCTCGGCGCGTTTTCCGATTCCGGAAGCATGGGTATGGGCCGGGCTGCGCTGGTTTCATGGGGCGAGTTCGGCCGTGATGGCCGCGACGCCCGCGCTGGCAACCGAGCTGCGCGAACGCAGCTTCAAGAATGTCGTGCTGTGGCCGCGCGGTGTCGATGGTCATCTGTTCCGTCCGCGCGGGATTGATCTCGGCTATGCGAAGCCGGTTTATCTCTCGGTCGGTCGTGTCGCCGTCGAGAAGAACCTGGAAGCGTTCCTCGCGCTCGATCTGCCGGGCACCAAGATCATTGTCGGTGACGGACCTGCACGCGCCGAACTGCAGGCAAAGTATCCGAAGGGGGTGTTCCTCGGTTCTCTGCAGGGCGAAGCGCTGGCTGAGATCTATTCCGGCGCCGATGTCTTCGTCTTCCCAAGCAAGACCGACACCTATGGTCTCGTGCTGCTCGAAGCGCTCGCCAGTGGCGTGCCGGTGGCGGCCTTGCCGGTGACCGGTCCGAAGGACGTGATCGGCTCCGCACCTGTGGGCGTGCTCTCGGACGATCTCCAGGCGGCCTGCCTGCAGGCACTGAAAATTGATCGGCAGGCTTGCCTCGATTTCGCGGCGAACCACACCTGGGAAGCGTCGGCCCGTGCCTTTGTGGGCAATATCAGTCAGGTACGTTCCGATTTACAGGTCGCATCTGCCGCACGCGCGCAACAGCCAAGCATCGCCGTCTGATCTCCGCCACTTGTCCGTTGCACGCTGCGCGCGCTAGCATACGCGCATGACAAACACAGCCTCCAAAAATTCAGACTTGCCGATCTCCGCCGCCGATATCGATGCCGCCGCTCGGGTCATTGCACCCTATGCCGTGCGCACCCCTCTCTTGCCGTCGCCGGCGCTCGATGTGCTGACCGGTGGACGGGTCTTTATCAAACCGGAAGTGCTGCAGCGGACCGGCTCGTTCAAGTTCCGCGGCGCCTTCAACAAGCTGTCCTCGATCCCCAACGCTGAGCGCGACAGGGGCGTCGTCGCTTTTTCGTCCGGCAATCACGCCCAGGGCGTCGCCGCGGCGGCGCAGATCCTTGGCATGAAGGCGACCATCGTGATGCCGTCCGATGCGCCGGCCATGAAAGTGGCGCGTACCCGCGGCTACGGCGCCGACGTCGTGCTCTATGACCGCGACAAGGAAGACCGCGAAGCCATCGCGCGAAAAATCTCCGGCGATAGTGGCGCCACCGTGGTGCCGCCCTATGACGACGTGTTCGTGATGGCCGGGCAGGGCACTGTCGGCCGTGAGATCGCCGAGGATCTGGCAGCGCTTGCGGTGGTGCCGGATATCGTCTCGGCACAGGCATCCGGTGGTGGCCTGATCGGCGGCATCGCCGTCGCCGTGAAAGCGCGATTTACCGAGGCGTCGATCATCGTCGCCGAGCCGGCGGGCTATCATGATCACGAGCTGTCGCTGAAAGCCGGCAAGCCTGTTGCTCATGGCAATCACGGCCGCACCATCTGCGATGCCCTGATGGCGCAGCAGCCCGGCGACATCACCTTCGCCGTCAACAAGCACCTGCTCGCCGGCGCCGTCAGCGCCACCGATCAGGAGGTGATGGAAGCGATGGCCTTCGCGTTTCGCGATCTTAAGCTGGTGGTCGAGCCCGGCGGCGCCGTGGCACTGGCGGCATTACTGCAAGGCAAGATCGATGCGCGTGGCAAGACGGTGGTGATCGTGCTGTCCGGCGGCAATGTCGATGCCGAGCTGTATAGCAAGGTGATCAGCGCTTAATAGGCACCTTCGCCAGCTTGAACCTAGCGCCCTGCGATGAGTTCAATCTACCAACTTTGGCATGGCCAACGACACTTGGCCGAGCCGACGTGGGCAAGCGTATTGATGTTCATCGGCAAGCCGTTTCGAGACGAACGTGTGACCGGAGAAATAGATACAAGTTCGAGATAGCATCTCGGGCTTGGCCCCGGGCTGAGGTGCTTTGGTCTCAAAGCCCTCGTAGACCAGAGGTTCGTACTGACTAGCAGCAATTAAAATTAGAAAAACAACTACAAGAGATCGCATCGTGCCACGTCTCCGGTCGTCAATAGAAGAAGTGCAATCAAGCTAAATAAGCTGACTGCCATTCTTTACGAAAAGAACGCGATCTTCTCGGCCTGGGTCATCCGGCGGATCGGCGCCAGCGGATCGGAGGCAGACGCGGCCGGGTTATTGATCACGCCATTGGCGATCAGCGCAGCACCAAGCGAGGGCGCTGGTGCCGCCTGCGGTTCGGGCGCCAGCGCGGCCGGAGTGATTTCGGCCAAGGTCATCTCGTCGGCGACGCGGGTTGGTGCGACGGGGGCCTGGGAAGCTGGCTCATGGGCCGCCGGCTCCGGCAGCGGGTCGAACAATTCGTCGGTCTCGTCGAGATCGATGGCGCCCATTTCCATGGCAACCACATCGAGCACGGCAAGATCTTCGGCCTCGTCAGCTTCGAAGCTCATTTCGGTGGCGGAGGCCGCTTCGGCGGGGAGAAGCGACGGGTTATGGGCCATCGCTTCGGCCGCTTCGGCGAGTGCTTCTGCAGCCGCCAGCGCTTCTTCCACCGGGCCCGGTGTGAATGCAGGTTTGGCCGCGCGCGCCGTCTCAACAGGGGCTTCGACGATCGGCTCGCTCACGGGCGCCTTGAACAGCGGCGTCACGGAGGCTTCGCGCGGCTCGGAAGCCGGCTCTGCGGCCGGGGCTTCAGTCCGGGCGGTTGGCGCCGCGCTGCCATCGGCCAGTGCTTCGACGCGCTCCATCAATGCATCATAGCTCGCCAGCACGGCCTCGCGGCCGTTGGCCTGCTGCGCCTCATGGCCGGCCTCGATGGCCTTCACCTGGGTATCGAGGAGG
>CALRZK010000428.1:0-4223 GCA_943372615.1 Bradyrhizobium ivorense
TGCCGAACCAATGAGCACCAAATGCGCTCAATTTGCGGCATCGCAGCGAACCCGCTGTTAACCCGTCGGGATCAACCGGGCAACGGGTAAACGGCTCCGTTTAAGACAGGGTTACTGACGCAATGGAACCGCTTATGCGCCCCCGACAATTGAAGTTCCGCTCGATTCATGCTCGATTTCAAGGGCTTGCAGGTGTCGGGAGAGTTTTCGCGCATTTGGCGGCGGTCGTTACTTCAAGACGTGCGCAGACGTCGCACCGAAAGAATGCTCCATGACGGTGACCTATCTGGCCCGCGCCGCCTTCGATACCCTGACCGCCCGGAAAGACGGGCCGACGCTTTACGATCTCTGCGATCCCATCTTGCGGCGCCCTGGTACCGGCGACCATCATATCATCAAGTTCTACAATACTGCGCTTGGAAACCCGGCACTCCGGCCCCTGCTGCGCCGGGCCGGCCTGCCAGAATTGCGCGATCCCACCCGCTTTAAAGCCCTGCAAAGCGCTCTGATCGCCGCCCGGGATGACGCAGTGCCGGACTGGGAAGCCATTGGTCGGCCAGTGGCCGAGCTGCTCGATACAGTCAAACTGCAGCACCCAGCCCCGCCAAGGGCCCCGGCGCCCGCTTCGACGCCATCGATCGGCGAGATCGACGAGGTGATCCGCAGCTGCGGCAAGCATCTGCTCGGGTCTTTCGACAAGAACGGCTTCATCCCGACCTACGCCGCCTTCAATCTGATCGGCGACCCCGACATGCATGGCCGCGAGTTCCTGATGGCGCTGACCGGGCTGAATGCCCGCGGCTACAAGAACTCGACATTACTGTTCACCCTGGCCCGCATCTTCATCGCGCGCTCGCCGGCCGGACGGCTGATCAATCCGCCATGGACCGGCATCGCCGAGCCGATGTGGGAGCCGGTGCAGATCCGGCATCGCTCGGCCTATTACGATGCGTTTTTTACTGAAGCATTGTTGGCTTTCGGCGAGACTGGTTTACCGACCAAGGATCAGACCGCGAAATCGCGTCGCGCCATCGATGCAATGATCGAATTCTGCCTCGTCACTTCGCGCGAGGAGGTGAAATCTCATGACGGCAGCAGCGTCAATGTGATCACCGCACTGGCGCCGCCACCGCATCCGCGCTTCAGCCGTTTCTTCGCGCAGATCAAGCAGGATCTCGGCTTCGGCATCTATGTGCCTGACTGCGACACGACTGCCTGTTCATTCTCCGCGGCCACGCAGGCCGGATCGAATGATCCTATCCTCAACCAACCCCTGCTCGATTTCTATGCCGGCTATCAGGTCAATGACGGCGCTAATGAGCCTCTGGTAACAGTACCGATCAACGATAACATCAGTTACGACGGCGCCATCGCGACCTGGATCGATAATCTCGCCGGCCAGCGTCCCTATGGCAACGATCTCGACCCGACGCTGAATCTCGACGTGCTGGAAGTCTCGTTCCGCAACTGCACGCGCTGGCAGGTGCCGGAAACGCCAAAGCGTCTGGAGACCGTGCATCGGATCATCGGCTTCCAGCGCCGTCTGGTGGAATCCGGCGCCTTCGCCGATCCGAAGTCGCATATTTATTATCTACCCGAGCTTTATTGCGCCTATTTCGGCCGCTGCTACGCAGCATTCCGCGCCTTGCCTGATGACACCCAGCGCCAGCTTGATCCCGACAACACATTCGAATCCATCAAGCCGCACATCCTCGCTTATGTCGCCAATGAGCTGATCGCTCGCGAGATGAATGCATTCGATGCTGCGCTCGCATTGATCGCGCTCGGCCATCTCGGCGGCGATATCGCGCTATTTACGCCTGCGCTGCAATGCATCATGCGCAGCCATGGTGAAGGGGGGCGCAAGGGGCCCTTCAAGGCCTATGAATGGAACAAGATGAAGACTCCGACCCGCATTCTGGTCGGCGGGCCTGAGGTCACGTCAGCCTTCGTGCTGATGGGCCTCGCGCTCGCGCGGCATGCGATTCAGGGGCGCTGATCGACCCCGCTCGCGCGGAGTTGAGGCAATTGATCCATCGCACACTGGAATCTGCGACGAAATGGCGGCACTGTCCTCAGATTATCGTCACGATGTTGTAATCCAAGGCCTCATGCGCATGATCCGCCTGCTTTGTCTCGCCCTGCTCGTCCTTAGCCTGCCAACATTGGCAGAGGCTGCAGATGTCACTGGCGTTCCGAAAATTCGCGACGCCAATCAGGTGACCATCGGCAATACGCGTATTCGTCTTGCCGGCTCGGATGCGCCCGGCCACGATCAAATGTGCCTCAACGCGAATGGCGAGCGCTGGAATTGCGGCGTTGCTGCAAGCGATGCGCTTCTCGCACGCGCAGGCGACAAGAACTGGACCTGCCAAACCCAGCGTACCGACCGCTTCGGCCGCACCGTCGCCAAATGCCAGGCCGATGGCGAGGATATCGCGCAATGGCTGGTGAAGAGCGGCTGGGCGTTGTCGTATGTGCGTTTCTCGCATGTTTACGACCCCGAGGAGAAAGCAGCGCGCGAGGCACAAGTGGGGTTGTGGACCGGGGCTTTCATCGCACCATGGGAATGGCGCGTTCGCAACAAGAAGGCCGGCCTCCTGGGCGCCATCAAGCCCAAGCCAGATTCGCTCCCCATTCTGTTTGCGTCGGCGTCCGGCGCCACGGCGCCCTCACCGGCCTGCCGGATCAAGGGAAATGTCAATCGTGCCGGCGTTTGCATCTATCACACGCCGGAAAGCCGCTGGTATGCCAAGATCAAGATGCGGGTCAGCAAGGGCACGCGCTGGTTTTGCTCTAAAGAAGAGGCGGAAGCTGCCGGTTGCCGCGAGACACGGCGCTGATCTGGGCGGCTTGGCGATGACATCGCGGCGCTGACGTGGCAGGGTCCGCCCGCGATTCCCCGTGGGCGAGATCTTGGACCAGCCGGACAGCCATCCCATAGCAGAGCAGCAGCGCCGCAGCCGAACCTATCGCGCGCTGCGCCTGACACTGCTTGCCACCATCATCTATGGTGGCATTGCCTATCTGTTGCTGCCCGAGCTGTGGACTCATTACGAGCACCAGAAGTCTCTGGCTGGGATGCCGATGACGACCATGACCCCGCAGGGCATTCCCGGCGATCCCATCAATGTCGGCCTGATCGGCGACAAGAAGGACATCATCTGCGCCATGCACGCGGCTGGTTGGTATCCCGCCGATCCGGTCACGCTGAAATCGTCGATCGAGATCATCGGCAGCGTGCTCCTCGATCGCCCCTACCACAACGCACCGGTGTCGCCGCTCGTCTATCTCGGCCGCCGGGAAGATCTCGCTTTCGAGAAACCATCGGGCACCAGCCCCGATCAGCGCCATCACGTGCGGCTCTGGCTGGTGCTTGAGAAGGGACAGGAGGATCGCCCGGTCTGGCTCGGCGACGCCACTTTCGATCGCAGTGTCGGAGTCAGCAAATACACCGGCGCCATCACCCATCACATTGCTGCCGATATCGACGCCGAGCGCGCCCTGCTCGCCGATGACCTGGAAAAAGCTGGCATGGTCGAAGCCAAGTATCAAGTCACCGGCGTGGGACCCACCGTCGCCGGTCGCAATGGCGGCGGCGACCTGTACTACACCGACGGTGAAATCTGGATTCAGCGCCTTGTCGTCGGCTGCGCCAAACGCACCGAGCCGCCGGAGACGATTCCAAGTCCGGCCGCCACGGAAATCAAAGACCAGATTTTCCGCGCCGTGGCGAATGTCATCGGCCCGACATCGACGCACTGACGTCATCGTCATTTTGATTTAAGTCCCTCGCCGTGCGACGATGGCAAATAAATCCAACAAGGACAGAAAATGGTCGTTCGCGCAGGTCGTGAATTTCTCGCCATCCCCGGCCCCACAACGATGCCGGATGAAGTGCTCCGCGCGATGCATCGTCCGCCGCTGGACATCTATTCGGATGCCATGGTGCAGCTGACTTACGGGCTGCTGGACGATCTCCGCACCGTATTCGCGACCAAGGGCAAGACCTATATCTACATCGCCAATGGCCACGGCACTTGGGAAGCGACGCTCACCAATATCCTGTCGCGCGGCGACAAGATTTTGGTTCTGGAAAGCGGTCGCTTTGCCGTGGGTTGGGGCAATGCCGCACGCCTGATGGGTGTCGAAGTGCAGAGCCTGAAGGGCGACTGGAATCGCGCCATTCGACCTGCTGAAGTCGAAGCCACGCTGCGGCAGGA
>CALRZK010000429.1:0-4194 GCA_943372615.1 Bradyrhizobium ivorense
ACACTCGACGCAGATGCGAAGATCGTAGATCTCGTCGATATCGCGCACTTCGAGTTTGCGGACAAAGAAGCCGCGACGCGGATGCGAGACAAGAAGACCTTGCTGCTCCAGCAATCGTGCGGCTTCACGCACCGGAGCGCGGCTGATGCCGAGCTCGCGGGCGATGCCCGCTTCCACCACTTTGGCGCCCGGTGCGAGCTGCCCGTTAACCACAGCCTGAGTCAGAACGCGCGCCACCTGACCGACGAGATCGGTATCGGTGAGGGCGGTCAGACCAACAGGAGGGGACATCAAACGCATGGGGAAAAGGCCCGTTTCATGCCGTGTACAAGAATTAAGCGTCGATTGTCGACAGTTTAATCTTGCCGCCTGCCATGCGTTTGTGTTTGCTTTTGCCAGCTTAAAAAGTTGGGAAGTACGCCTGTGAATATGCATGCCAATCTGACGCCGACCCTCGATGCCACCAAGCAGGTCCGTGTCGATCTCGCCGCTGCCTATCGTTTGATCCATCGCCACGGCCTCGACGACAGCATCTACACGCATATCTCCGTGCGCGTTCCCGGCACCAAGGATCGCTTCCTCATCAATCCCTATGGCATGCGCTTCGAGGAAGTGACGGCGTCGAATCTCGTGACCGTCGATACCGATGGCAAAGTCGTCGATGATCCGCTTGGCCTCGGCATCAATCCGGCCGGCTTCACCATTCACAGCGCGGTGCATGCGGTGCGTCACGACGCCAACTGCGTGTTGCACACGCATACGGTCGCCGGTGTTGCCGTGTCATGCCTCAAGGAAGGCCTGATGCCGCTGAACCAGTGGTCGATGCAGTTCACCGATCGCATCGCCTATCATGACTTCGAAGGCATTGCGCTGGATCTGTCCGAGCGCGAGCGTCTCGTGGCCGATCTCGGTGACAAGATGGTGCTGATCCTGCGCAACCATGGTCTGCTCACCTGCGGTCGCTCGGTGGGCGAGGCTTTCAAGCTCATGTTCAACATGGAGCGCTCCTGCCGCGCGCAACTCGCGATTCTTTCAACCGGCGCCGAAGTCATTCGTCCGTCGCATGCCATTGCATCGCATACCGCCGGCCAGTATGACCGCGGCTATACGAAGGTGCACGCAGAAGGCAAGCCGGACAGCGAGTGGGATGCGTTCAAGCGCATGCTCGATCGCACCGATCCCGACTACAAGAATTGATCCGATCTGCATCACGCATCGTCAACTGTTCTGGGTTACGTGCCGGTTGGCACTGAGGGGGAAAGATATGTTGAAGAAACTCGTACTGGCGCTGGTTCTGAGTTCGGTAAGTACGCTTGCATTCGCGCAGGCGCCGAAAGAGGGCGGTGTCGTCAACGCCGTGATTCAGCCGGAGCCACCCGGCCTGTTCCTGCCGATGGTGCAGAACGGCCCGACCCAGATGGTGTCCGGGAACATTTTCGAAGGCCTGCTCCGCTACAACAAGAAGCTGGAGCCGCAGCCCGGTCTCGCTGAAAGCTGGACGGTCAGCGAAGACGCCAAGACCTACACCTTTAAGCTCAAGCAGGGCGTCACCTGGCACGATGGCAAGCCGTTTACATCGGCCGACGTGCTGTTCTCCATCGACATGCTGAAGCAGACCCATGCGCGCGCCCGCAACAACCTCGTCCAACTCGACAAGGTCGAGGCGCCGGATGACTTCACCGTCGTTTTCACGTTGAAGCAGCCGTTCGGCCCGTTCATCGGCATCTTCGAAGTCGGCTCGATGCCGATGATTCCGAAGCATCTCTATGAAGGCACCGACTGGAAGACCAATGCGAACAACAATGCGCCGATCGGTACCGGCCCGTTCATGTTCAAGGAATGGAAGAAGGGCTCCTTCATCCGCATGGTGAAGAACCCGAATTACCATGTGAAGGGCCTGCCGCATCTCGACGAAGTCTATTGGCAGGTGATTCCGGACGCTGCTGCGCGCTCGGTCGCCTATGAAACGGGCAAGGTCGATGTGCTGCCTGGTGGTTCGATCGAGAACTTCGACGTGCCGCGCGTCAGCAAGCTCCCGAATACCTGCGTCACCGGCGAGGGCTGGGAGTTCTTCTCCCCGATGGCCTGGCTGTGGCTGAACAACCGCAATCCGATCCTCGCGAACAAGAAGGTTCGTCAGGCGATCATGTATGCGGTGGATCGCGAATTCGCGAAGGACGTGATCTGGAACGGCCTCGGCAAGGTTGCCACCGGCCCGTCGTCGTCTGCGATCAAGTTCTACACCGACAACGTCACGAAGTATCCGTACGACCCCGCCAAAGCCAAGGCCTTGCTGAAGGAAGCCGGTTACAAGGGCGAGAAGATCCGCATCATGCCGCTCGCTTACGGCGAGACCTGGACCCGCTGGGGTGAGGCTGTGAAGCAGAACCTCGTCGATGTCGGCATGAACATCGAAACCATCGCCACCGACGTGGCGGGCGTTAACCAGCGCATCGGCGACTGGGACTTCGATATCGGCTTCACCTATCTCTACCAGTATGGCGATCCGGCGCTCGGCGTCTCGCGCAACTATGTGTCGAGCCAGATCGTCAAGGGCCAGATGTTCAACAACGTCGAAGGCTATTCGAACCCCGAAGTCGACAAGCTGTTTGATGAGGGCGCCGTTGCGACGCCGGATTCGAAGCGCAAGGAGATTTACGACAAGGTTCAGAAGATCCTCGTCGATGACGTGCCGGTGGCCTGGCAGCTCGAACTGCAGTTCCCGACCATCATGAACTGCAAGGTCAAGAACCTGATCACCACGGGTATCGGCGTCAACGACGGCTTCCGCGACGCCTGGCTCGACAAGTAAGCACTTCACCGGAGCCCGTGATGATCCTGTTGGTCGTCACGGGCTCTTCGTTTGCCTTCTCCCTTGAATAGACTGCGATGGACCTCTGATGCTGTCATTCGTTGCCCAGAGGATCGTGAAGGGCGTGTTCGTCCTGTTGGCGATCGTCGTCATGAACTTCTTCCTGATCCGCCTCGCACCCGGCGATCCCGCCATGGTGATGGCCGGCGAAGCCGGTGCGTCGGATCCGATGTTCGTGCAGCAGCTGCGCGAAAAATTCTCGCTCGACAAGCCGCTGCCGGAGCAGCTTTTCACCTATGTGAAGGGCGTCGTTCAGCTCGATCTCGGCTTCTCGTTCCGCCAGCAGGCGCCGGTGGCGCAGCTGATTGTGGATCGGCTTCCGGCCACACTTCTGCTGACGCTGACGGCCTTCGGCATCTCCCTGTTATTAGGCATCACCTTTGGCACCTTGGCGGCGCGGTTCGCGGGTACATGGGCCGATACCGCGATCACCGTCTCCGCACTGTTGTTCTACGCGACGCCGATCTTCTGGGTGGCGCTGATGGCGATCCTGTTGTTCTCCGTCTATCTCGGCTGGCTGCCAAGCTTCGGCTACGAGACGGTCGGCGCCAATTACACCGGCTGGCGTCACGCGCTCGATGTTGCCGCCCATCTGGTGATGCCGGCCATGACCATCGGCCTGTTCTTCATGGCCACCTACACGCGCATGACCCGCGCCTCGATGCTCGAGGTGAAGCGACTGGATTTCGTCAAGACCGCGCGCGCCAAGGGCCTGCGCAACAATGTGATCCAGCGTCGACATGTGCTGCGCAATGCGCTGCTGCCTGTGGTCACGCTGGCCGGCGTGCATTCGGGCACGCTGATCGGCGGCGCCGTGCTCACCGAAACGGTGTTCGCATGGCCAGGCATCGGGCGTCTGCTTTATGAGGCGCTGCTGCAACGTGACTACAACCTTCTACTCGGCGTCTTTACGGTCTGTTCGGCCATGGTGCTGATCTTCAACCTTGTCACCGACCTCGTTTATCGCGTCGTCGATCCGCGCATCGAGTTTGCCAAATGAAGAAGTTCTGGAAATTGATGCTGCGCAATCCCGGCGGCGTGATCGGTCTGATCCTGCTGTCGATCGCCATTCTCGTTGCGATTTTGGGGCCGACATTCTTCCCGAATTCGCCCTGGCGCATGGCGCAACGGCCGTTCCTGCCGCCCTTCACCAATCCGATGGTGACGCTTGGCACCGATGCGCTCGGCCGCGATATCTTCGCCGGCCTGATCTATGGCGCGCGGGTGTCGCTGCTGGTGGGTCTCGTTTCCACCACGGTGGCGCTGACCATCGGCGTGCCGGTCGGCGCCATCGCCGGCTATTTCGGCGGCCGGGTCGACGA
>CALRZK010000430.1:0-4189 GCA_943372615.1 Bradyrhizobium ivorense
ATATGCAGCGTCAGGGCCAGCGCGAGCATGGCGTCCATGGCGCCCGGCGCAAAGGCCACCACGACATCGCTGAGTTTCACATTGGTCGTCAGCGCGACGGTGGCGACGAACACCGCCGAGATGGCGATGGCCACCGAGAACGAGCCGAGCGCAGCCCAGACATGGCTGAGAATGGTGCGCGGCGAGATCTTGCCGAAGCGCGAGCCGATCAGGCTGCCGATACCGACGAGCGCAGTGATATAGGCCCATTGCGGCAGCGTGCCATGGACCCAGCCGGCGCCATGCAGCACCGATGACGCCATCATGGCGCCGAACATCCAGCTGGCGGGAAATCTGATCCACTTCATCACCAGCGACACGGCGACGGCTGCTGCAGCGAGTTCGAACAGCGCCAGCGGTGTTGCTTCCGGTCCGCGCGAGGGCAGCGGTCCGTGGCCCATCAGCCCGGTCGCCGCCAGCAGCAGCGGCACCATGCCGGTCAGGATGATGACGCGAAAAATCTGCACCACGGCGATGCCGGCGACGTCGGCATTGCGTTCGGTGGCCAGCATGATGATCTGCGACAGTGCGCCGGGGCTGCCGGCCAGCAGCGCCGACGTGCGGTCCCAGCCATGGACGCGCTGCAGATAGATGCTGCTGCCGAACGTGGCGCAGAAGGTCGCCAGCGCCAGTAAGGCGATGGTCACCGGATAGGCGGCGAGATTGTGCACCATTTCCGGCGACACCATCGAGCCCAGTGAGAGGCCCAGGGTCATCAGGATGATATGGGCCATCGGCTGCGGCAGGCCGACAGGGCGGCCGGAAATGCCATAGGCCGCAACGGCAATCATGGCGCCCGAAATCAGCCCGCCCGGCAATTCCGCCCAATAGAAAAGCGCACCGCCGATCGTGCCGAGCAGCAGCGTTTCGAGGGTGGTGCGGGTCTGCAAGAGGCTGGGGAGGGCGAAAGGCAGGGACATTCGGCAGCGGCTCGAGGAGCCAGCTTTATGACAAAGTCCGGAGCGGGCGACAAATGCGTCCCGGTCTACCTGTCCCCCGCTTTCGCAGGCGAGGGACAGGTTGGGGGCTTGGTTAGTTGGTCTTCATGCCCTTTTTGCATTCCGAGCGGAATTTGCGGCGGGCATCGCCATGCAGGTTCTTGGCGTCCGCCTGTTTGGAGCATTCCAGCGAGGCGGCGGTGCGGGGCTTCTCTGCCTTGCTGTCAGCTTTGCTGCTGTCGGCGGGCGCCATCTTGCTGGCCGGAGCCATCTTCTGGTCGCTGGCGGCAGGCGCCTGTGCGCTTGCAGCGCCGATCAGCATGAAGGAGGCAACGGCCGCGGTGGCAAGGCTGGTAACAAATCGGGTCATGGTGACACCTCTTCTTTCGGGATGGGCAGCCTGATGACGCCGGGCTGAACCGCAGGTGAATGAACTACAATTCGCGCTGCGGCATCGATCACGATAATTTTTCGCTGCTGCGCGTGATCTCATTGCCGTTGAATGTGGCAGCGCTAGGATGGCCCGGTCATTTGCGTATCCAGGGAGAAAACCACATGACGAAACACATCGCTCTTGCCAGTGCCTTTGTGATCTCCGGAATGGCCTTGCTCGCTTCGCAACCTGCCAGCGCACTCACTGCTGCTGAATGCAGCGCAAAATATCAGGCGGCAAAGACGGCCGGTACGTTGAACGGCCAGAAATGGAATGACTTCCGCAAGGCCGAATGCGGCGCGACGGCGGCTGCGGCACCCGCTGCCACGACGACAGCCGCGGCTCCAGCCGACGCCAAACCGGCAGCCGCGCCCAAGACCGCAGCCGCCCCGGCTGCAACACCCGCGGCGCCATCCGGCCCGGCGACTTTCCCCACGGCGATCGATCCGAAATATGCCAAGGAGACCGCCGGCAAGCAACGCATGCATACCTGCGTGGATCAGTACAATGCCAACAAGGCGACCAACGCCAATGGCGGCCTGAAGTGGATCCAGAAGGGCGGCGGCTATTACAGCGAATGCACCAAGCGCCTGAAGGGCGCAGCCTGATCGGAGCAGCCGTGCAATCGGGCTGATCGACATATTCCGCTCCGCGGGCGATAAGGCGCCGTCATCCGCGGAGCTTCCATGATTGCCAGTCTTTGTTTGATCCTGCTGTGCCAGCTTGCCGGCGAGATCATCGTGCGCAGTTTGGCGTGGCCGATTCCGGGTCCCGTGTTCGGGATGCTTTTGCTGTTCATTCTGCTGTTGCTGCGTGACCGGGCCTCGCTCTTCGCCATCGGCCCGCTGCAGAGTGGTGGCGTCGAGAGCGCTGCCAAGGGATTGCTCGCGCATTTGTCGTTGATGTTCATCCCGGCTGGTGTCGGCGTGGTGCAGCGCCTCGATCTGCTGGCAGAACATGGCGCGGCCATTGCCGGCGTGCTGGCGATCTCCGTGGTGGTCACTTTGCTGGTCACGGTCGGGACGTTTCTGGTCATCAGTCGCCTGATGACGCGCGGGCGGCCGGTGTCATGAGCCAAAATCCGTTCGCGCTCTGGGTCTATCTTTCACAGCAGCCATTGCTCTGGCTGACGGTGACGCTGTTCGTCTATGCAGCGGCCGATGCGCTGTCGCAAAGAACGGGGCGGCATCCCTTTGCCAATCCCGTCTTCCATTCCATGTGGATCATCGCGGTCTTCCTGCTGCTGACAGGGACCTCCTACACCACCTATTTCAGCGGCGCGCAGTTCGTGCATTTCCTGCTCGGTCCGGCCACGGTGGCGCTGGCCGTTCCGCTCTACGAAAATCGCAAGACCGTGCTGGCGGCCATCGTGCCGATGCTCGGTGCGCTGGTGGTCGGCTGCATCACGGCCATCGTTTCCGTGGTGCTGCTGGCGAGGGCTTTCGGCCTGCCTGAGAAGATCACGCTCTCGCTGGCGCCGAAATCGGTCACGGCGGGCGTCGCGATGGGCATCAGCGAATCCCTTGGTGCGGATGCGTCGCTCACGGCCGTCTCCGTGGTTCTCACCGGCATCATGGGCGCGATCATCGTCACGCCGATGATGAACCGGATGCGGGTCACCGATTATCGCGCGCGCGGCTTTGCGGTCGGTCTGGCCTCGCATGGCATCGGGGTCGCCCGTGCCTTCCAGGTCGATGCCATGGCCGGCGTATTTGCGGGCATCGCCATGAGCCTGAATGCGCTGGTGACCTCGCTGCTGGTCCCGATCGCGGTGACGCTGCTGGTGCGCTAAGCGCACACAATCGTTCACAAGCTGCGGAGCCATGCGCTTCCCTCCATGGAGCTGCTGGAAAAACGCCACTAAGGTCGCGGCGATAGCAATCGCGAATCGGCGGATCATGATCACGGTGATGCAGGGCGTGCTGGGGCTGGGCTCCGGCGCCCGGGTGGGATTTTCACTCGGGGTGGTCGGTGGCGGCGGGTCGATCCTCGCCGTGCCGCTGATGGTCTATGTGGTCGGCGTCAACAATCCGCATGTGGCTATCGGCACCAGCGCCATTGCGGTCGCAGCGAACGCGGCCATCAATCTCGGCAATCATGCGCGTGGCGGCAATGTGCACTGGTCCTGTGCGCTGGTGTTCGCGACGGCCGGCATTCTCGGTGCGCTCGGCGGCTCCGTGCTCGGCAAGCGGATGGACGGACAGAACCTGCTGGCGATGTTCGCCGTGTTGATGCTGGTCATTGCCGTTCTGATGCTGAAGACGCGCGCGCGTGCGGGCGAGGCGCGTGTGGCGATCAGCTCCGCCAATACGCCGGCGCTGCTCGGGCTCGGCCTCGTCACCGGAACGCTGTCCGGCTTCTTCGGCATCGGCGGCGGCTTCCTGATCGTGCCGGCTCTGATGCTGGCCACCGGTATGTCGATCATGAGCGCGATCTCGTCGTCGCTGGTGGCAGTCACCGCTTTCGGCCTGACGACAGCGCTCAGTTATGCGTGGTCGGGGCTGATTTCCTGGGCGCTTGCGCTGGTATTCATTGTCGGCGGCATTGTTGGCGGGCTGGCTGGAACCGCCACGGCGCGGTCGCTGTCGGTCCGGCGCGGGGCGCTGAATGTCGTTTTTGCGATTATCATTATCCTCGTGGCGCTCTATATGTTGGCCCGCAACATCTACGTGACATGACGATTGGCGCCTGATGCGTCCGCGGAGAACATCATGAGCGACCGTTCTTTTCTCACTCCGAAGCCAACGCGCCGTACCGCACTCGGCCTGGTCGGCGGCGC
>CALRZK010000431.1:0-4185 GCA_943372615.1 Bradyrhizobium ivorense
GCCTGGTCGAGAACGGCTGGATCAAGCAAGCCGATGCCGAGAAGGCCCGCAAGGAAGCCCTGACCGTCACCGGCCGTGGCAGCCACGCGCACATTTTTGCCGGCGAATATTTTGCCGAGGAAGTGCGCCGCGACGTGCTGGAACGTTACGGCGAGAAGAAGCTGTATGAAGGCGGCCTGTCGGTCCGCACCACGCTCGATCCGAAGATGCAGGTGATGGCGCGCAAGACCATGACCAATGGTCTCGTCAATTACGACGAAGCGCGTGGCTATCGCGGCGCCACCAACAAGATCGACATTTCCGGTGACTGGGGCATCAAGCTCGCCGAGGTGAAGTCGCTGTCCGACATCTCGCCCTGGAAGATGGCGGTCGTGCTCGACGTCTCCGACCAGTCGGCGCGGATCGGCTTCCAGCCGGGCCGTGAGCTCGGCGGTGCCGTATCGAAGGATCGCCAGACTGGCCTGATCTCGCTCGAGGGCGTGCGCTGGGCCAAGCCTGCTGCCGGCCCGACCCGCGGCAAGACCCCGACGTCAGTGTCGCAGGTGCTGAGCGCCGGCGATGTCATCTATGCCGACCCGATGACCCAGAAGGACGGTTCGGTCATCGAAGGCCAGTTCCGTCTGCGGCAGTATCCGGAAGTCTCGGGCGCCATGGTCGCCATGGATCCGAACACCGGTCGTGTGCTTGCGATGGTGGGCGGCTTCTCGTTTGACCAGAGCCAGTTCAACCGCGCCACGCAGGCCTATCGCCAGCCCGGTTCGTCCTTCAAGCCGCTCGTCTATTCGGCGGCGATGGACAATGGTTACACGCCATCGACCGTCGTGATCGACGCGCCGATCGAAATCGATCAGGGCTCGGGCAATGGTGTCTGGCGTCCTGAGAACTACTCGACCGGCAAATATTACGGCCCGACCACCATGCGTAACGCGCTGACGCGCTCGCTGAACACCGTGACGGTGCGGCTGGCGCAGGATGTCGGCATGCCGCTGATCGGCGAATATGCCAAGCGCTTTGGCGTGTATGACGAATTGCCGAACTATCTCTCTTATGCGCTCGGCGCCGGTGAAACCACCGTCATGCGCATGGTCACGGCTTACTCGATGTTCGCCAATGGCGGGCGCCGCGTGAAGTCGACGCTGATCGATCGTATCCAGGATCGCTACGGGCACACGATCTTCAAACATGACCAGCGCGAATGCCGCGGCTGCGAGGCGCCGGAAGGCTGGAAGAACCAGCCCGAACCGCAACTCGTCGATCGCCGCGAGCAGGTGATGGATCCGATGACGGCGTACCAGATCACGTCGATGATGGAGAGCGTGGTGCAGAGCGGCACCGCGACCGTCATGCGTGAGGTCGGCAAGCCGATCGCCGGCAAGACCGGTACCACCAATGACGAGAAGGACGCCTGGTTCGTCGGCTTCTCGCCGGACGTGGTGGTCGGCATCTATGTCGGCTACGACAAGCCGCGTAATCTCGGCCGTGGCGGCACCGGTGGTGTTCTCTCCGCGCCGATCGCCAAGGACTTCATGAAGCTAGCGCTGGCCGACAAGCCCGCGGTGCCGTTCAAGGTGCCGGCCGGCATCAAGCTGATCCGCGTCGATGCCAAGACCGGTATGCGGGCAGGGCCGGGCGATACCGGCCGCACCATCCTCGAAGCCTTCAAGCCGGGCACGGCGCCGCCGGACAATTATTCGGTGATCGGCGTGGCGGACGGTGGCGCGCAGCAGATTTCGCCCGATACCGATCGCACCTTCATGCGGCCGGGAACCGGTGGTCTGTATTGATCGCCATCTGAACAGGTGCACGCCGCGCATTGCGCTTTGCGGCGTGCCTCGCTAAATCCCCATCTCGAATCCCATGCGGCTGCGGCCGCGAGCTGGAATTTCCATGCGCGCTGAAATCGAACGCCTCGTAGAAGAGATCAAGCAGTCAGTCGGGCTGCTGAGGAGGCATCTTTGACGTCGATGCTTCCACGGCACGACTCGCAGAGCTGAACGCTCTCGCCGAAGACCCCAATCTCTGGAACGATCCCCAGAAGGCCCAGAAGCTGATGCAGGAGCGAACCTCGCTTGAGGATTCGCTGCAGGGCATCGGCAAGGTCACGCGTGAACTCGACGACAATGTCGAGATGATCGAACTCGGCGAAGCCGAGGGCGATGCAAGCATCGTGACAGAAGCCGAGAATGCGCTGAAGGCCCTCAAGAAGGACGTCGCGCGCCGCGAGCTGGAAGCGCTGCTGTCCGGCGAGGCCGATCGTTTCGACACCTATCTCGAAGTCCATGCCGGCGCCGGCGGCACCGAGAGCCAGGACTGGGCCTCGATGCTGCTGCGCATGTATACGCGCTGGGCAGAAAAACACGGCTTCAAGATCGAATACCTGGAAGAGACCCAGGGCGAAGAAGCCGGCATCAAATCGGCGACGATCCAGATCTCCGGCCACAATGCTTATGGCTGGCTGAAGACCGAAGGCGGCGTGCATCGTCTGGTGCGCATCTCGCCTTACGATTCCAATGCCCGTCGTCACACCTCGTTCTCGTCGGTGGCGATTTTCCCGGTCGTCGATGACTCGATCAAGATCGAGATCAACGAGAGCGACGTGCGCGTCGATACGATGCGTTCGGGCGGCGCTGGTGGTCAGCACGTCAACAAAACGGAATCGGCGGTGCGGCTGACGCATATTCCCACCGGCGTTGCCGTGGTCTGTCAGGCTGGTCGTTCGCAGCACAAGAACCGCGCCCAGGCGTGGGACATGCTGCGTGCGCGTCTGTACGAGATCGAGCTGAAGCGCCGCGAAGAAAAGGCCGCCGCCGATCAGGCTGCCAAGACCGATATCGGCTGGGGTCACCAGATCCGCTCCTACGTGCTGCAGCCCTACCAGATGGTGAAGGACCTGCGCACGGGCGTGCAGACCTCCGACACGTCGGGCGTGCTCGACGGCGATCTCGACGAGTTCATGGCGGCGACACTGGCCCAGCGCGCCTTCGGCACGACGCCGGGCGCCATCGACGACGTCGACTGACGCCATGGCCCAGGTTGCGTTCATCGGTTTGGGACGCATGGGCCATGGAATGGCAAGCCGCTATCTCGCATGCGGCTTCGCCACCACTGTGTGGAATCGCAGCAAAGACAAGGCTGATGACTTGATAGCACGCGGCGCAGTTTGGGCCGCGTCTCCCGCGGAGGCTGCCAAGGGCGCCGACGCCATCGTCACCACGGTCGCCGATGATGAAGCATCGCAGGCGGTCTGGCTCGGCACCGATGGCATCGCACAGACGGCAAAGCCGGGTGCCATCGCCATCGAATGTTCGACCGTGTCCTATCAACACGCGCTGACACTCGGCGAGGGCCTCACACAGCGTGGGCTGACTTATGTCGATTGCCCGGTGACGGGGCTGCCGGACGCAGCGGCGAGCGGCAAGCTCACGCTGCTGGTCGGGGCAGCTGCTGATGATCTCGAAAGTGCGCGACCTTTCCTGCAGCCGATCGGTTCGACGATCCGGCACTTTGGCGCGGTCGGGACCGGCACTGTCTACAAACTGATCAACAATCTGATGGGCGCGATCCATATCGCCGGCTTGGCCGAAGGCCTCGCGATCGCCGAACAGGCCGGCCTTTGATATGCCGCTGGTGCTTGAATCCATCGCCCATGGCGTTGCGGCCAGTCCGCAAGTATTGCGGCATGCGCCGCGGATGGCGGCGCGTGATTTTGCGGGTGCATCTTTCACGGCTGCGCTGCGCCACAAGGACGCCGCTTATGCCGTGCGCCTTGCCGAACAGCTCCTGGAAGCAAAGCCCTTGATCGGCAGCGCGGCTGTTGAAGCATATGACAGGGCAAAGACATTCGCGCCGGATGACGACGAAGCGCGCATGATCGAGCTCGTGTCGCGGCCGAAGCGCGGCTAACGCGGCTTCGCAGTCGCCACGCCGAATGCCTGCGACGTGGCCACTTGACGCGCTATCTTTCTACCGTCGCCACGATATCATCCTCACGCCGGAACGCGACGTCTGGCGTCGGCTTCGTCCGAAAGCACGGCTCGCGATGGCGTCAAGTGAAAGGGGTGTTGGGCATGATAAAAATCTTTCCAGTTCTCGCAATTGGCGTTGCATTGATGGTCAGCGGCTGCGGCCGCGATCCCGGCCCACAAGGGCCGAAGGGTGATCCCGGCGCTCAGGGCGCAGCAGGGC
>CALRZK010000432.1:0-4170 GCA_943372615.1 Bradyrhizobium ivorense
GGATTTCTGATCGCGGTGCCGAAGAAGAACGTGGACACCTAGCGCAAGATTTCGCGCAAATGCGGCAAGATCTGGCGTGAGTTCGGCGCGCTGGATTATCGCGAAGCTGTTGCCGACGACGTGCAAGTCGGCAAGGTGACGTCGTTTCCGCGCGCGGTGAAGATGAAGCCCGACGAGACGGTGATCTTCGCCTACATCCTCTACAAATCGCGCAAGGACCGCGACCGCATCAACAAGAAGGTGATGGCCGATCCGCGCATGGCAAAGATGATGGGACCCGACAAGATGCCGTTCGACGGCAAGCGCATGATCTTCGGCGGCTTCAAGACGATCGTCGATATGTGATCGGACCGATCCGGCTTGCGCCGGATCGGCTGCATCACATCACGCCTTGACCGAACCACCGCGCGACAGCGACACGAGCAACGCACCTGCCAGTGTCGCTGCCGCGAGATAGCCGATGGCACCGAATGGGCCAAAGCCATTCACCAGTATGCCGCCGATCACAGCGCCAAGCGTGATCGCGATCTGGAACGCCGAGACCAGCAGTCCACCGGCGGATTCCGCTTCGTCGGACGCGACCCGCACCATCCATGTCTGGAAACCCACGGGCAGCGCACCGAAGGCAAAGCCCCAGAGGCCGACCGCGATCCCCGCGACGACGCCCGAACTGCCGCCCACGAACAACACCAGCGCCAGCACGGCGATCATGGCAGATGCCGCGATGATCGCGCCCTTCACGCTGCGTGCGACCAGCGCCCCGCCGACGAAATTGCCGATGAAACCGCCGACGCCAAAGGCCAGCAGGACCAGCGAGATCGCGGTGACCGGCAGCAAAGGCACCTGCTCAAGGAAATGCCGGACATAGGTGAATCCGGCAAAATGACCGGAAATGCTGAGCGCGACGGCGATCATCACGAGCCGCACGCTCGGCCGGCGCAACAGCACGAACAGCGTGCGCACATCCGGCGAGGTGAGCGGCGGCAGGCGCGGCAAGGTCAGCATCTGAAACACCAGCACGACGCCACTGACGACGGCCGCCAGCATGAACACGTTACGCCAGCCCCAGAGATCACCGAGATAGGCGCCGATCGGCGCCGCGCTGACGGTGGCGATGGACACGCCGCTGAAAATCAGAGAGATCGCACGCGGCAGCGCTTCGGCCGGCACAAGACGCATGGCAGTGGCCGTCGCCATCGCCCAGAAACCGCTGAGGCTGATGCCGAGCAGCACGCGGGCAAACAGCAGGACCGGCAGGTTTTCCGCCGTTGCCGACAGCAGGTTCGACACGATCAGCAGTGCCGTCAGCATCCACAGGACAAGGCGGCGATCCATCGCCCGGGTGACGATGGTCATGGCCACGCCGGCCACGATCCCCACCAGCGAGGTCGCCGTGACGACCTGGCCGGCGGCGCCGACGGACACGCCGAGATCCCTGGCGATCGGCGTCAGCAGGCTGGCCGGCAAAAACTCGGCGGTGACCTGGCTGAAAGCGCCAAGCATCAGGGAAAAGACAGCCGCCCAGGCCGGGTCTGCCCGCTCGGTCACTATTGGGGGAATATCGGCATCGAGCGCGGCAGTGGCGGAATCAGTCATGGCAGTCTCCAGAATGGAGCCCTGAAATGGCTGTGGCCGACTGGAGTTTCCATGCTAGAAACACCGCAATGCTTGATCATTCGTCCATAGATGCCGCAACGCACCCGCTGACAGAGATGCTGCGGGGCCTGAAGCTCGAAGGCGTCGATTACAAGCGGTGTCGGATGACCGCTCCGTGGGGCCTTACCTTCCCGGCGCGGCCAAAGGCGCAGTTCCACTTCATTGCGGGCCGAGGTTGCTGGCTGCAGACCCCAGGCAAGCCCTGGATCCGCCTCGAAGAGGGCGATGCGGTTCTGCTGCCGCGCGGCGCCGAACACGCGCTGGCAAGTTCACCCGATGCCTTCCCTGCGCCGGTCGGGAATTGCCAATTCGAACCGGTTTGCTGCGGCATTCTCGATGCATGCGTCGGCGGTGATCGCCCGGGCGAGGAGACCGTGCTGTTCGGCGCCGGCATGAGCTTCAATCTCGACAGCCAACATCCCCTGCTGCTGATGATGCCCGAACTGATGCAGATGCACGAACTCGCCACCGACGAGCCGGCGATCCCACATTTGCTCGAAGCGATGACGGCCGAACTGGCGCTGGACCGTGTCGGCGCCGGCGGCATGCTGACCCGGCTGGCCGATGTGATCGCCGCTGCGCTGATCCGCAATTGGGTCGAGAAAGGCTGCGGTTCGGCGGGTTGGGTGGCTGCGGCACGCGACCCCGGCATCGGGCGCGTTCTCGCCGCGATCCATCGCGAGCCTGCCAGGGATTGGACTGTTGAAGCGCTTGCGGACCTGATGCACGCGTCGCGCTCGGCATTTGCGCTGCGCTTCGCGAATGTCGTCGGCCAGACGCCGGCGCGCTATGTCGCACAACTGCGGATGCAGGAGGCCAAACAATGGCTGGTCCGCGACCGCCTGAAGATCGCAGTGGTGGCGCGGCGCCTAGGTTATGAATCGGAAGCAGCGTTCAGCCGCGCCTTCAAACGCATCATCGGCATGCCGCCGAGCCATTTCCGCACCACAGGCTCTGCTGCAGCGGGTAGCGAAGGGACGGATGCGGCGACGCCTTAGGCGGCGATATCGACCTTGCCGCCGATGCCGGCGCCGAGATTGGCCTGCGACGGTGTGCCCTCAAGAAGGGTCATCACAGTCGAGCGCTCCATGTCGGCATTCTGCTTGATGAGTGAGGTGGCGATCTGCTGCTGCGTTCCCGCCTGCTTCATAGCCATCGCGCTGGCGACCAGGGCCATATCCATCCGAAATACTCCGAAACACGTCAGCGCGGTATAGCGGTGCGGGGTTAACGAAAGCTGAGTCTAGACGGCACCAGCCCGGAACGCAGCACCGATGGTACGCAACGCGTGACGGGCGCGCGCATCGGTCAGGCTGGAATGCAGCATCGTCTCGGCATCCGGCAATTTCGGGAGACCTAGGCGTGCACCGAGATCGATGCTGCCGGCGGGCGCCACGCGGCGGACAAGAGCACCGATGGCCAGCCCCGCCGAGATCGCAGCGCCGATGGTGGCCACGCCGCCACCGATGAAGGCTTCGGTCCACGGAATGCCGGCGCCATCCAATGCCGCCACCGCAAGCGCGCGCACCTGGCAAGGCGCGGCTTGCGCCGCCAGCCGCAGCGGCTCGCCGGACGCATGGCGGAAGTCCGGTGCGCCCATCCAGCCGAATGGTTCTTCCATCAGCACCTCGCCGTCGCCGCGGCGCTTGTCGATCCGCAGCACGATGGCCGCATCGAGATCGCCGGCGTCATAGGCCGCCAGCATTGCGCGCGACGTCTCGATGCGCAGTTCGATCACCAGCGATGGATCGGTCTCGTTCATGCGCTTGAGAATATCGGCCAGATCGGGCCCGACGAGATGATGGCTGATCCCCACCACCAGCCGCCGCCGCTCGGCCGCGAATGAGCCAATGGCCGACTGATGCGCGGCCACCAGATTTCGCGCCGATGCGAGGAACGCCGCCCCGTCGACAGATAGCCGGACCAGCCGCGGTGTGCGCTCCAGCAGGCGCTTGCCGAGACCGCTTTCCAGCCGTTTGATCTTGAGGCTAATGGCCGACTGGGTGCTGCCCATAGCCTCGGCGGCGCGGGTGAAGCTTGTGAGATCGGCCACCAGCACAAAGGCTTGCACGGCCTCGATATCGAGCGCTTTCATGGGGCAGTCATTTCAATTCGTCATCATTGAAATATCATTCCATATCATTTTCCAATGATCAATGCAGCGCTACATCTCCTTTGTCGGACTTGATCGACAGGAGACCACCATGCCGCTGATCCGTATTTCGCTGAAGAAGGGCACGTCGCAGGCCCACCGCGCCGCCATCGCCGATGGCGTCTATGAGGCGCTGCGCGAGACCTTCAACGTCCCGGAAAACGACCGCTTCGTCACCATCCATGAGCATGGCGACGGCGACTTCATCTATGACCCCACTTACATGAACATCCAGCGCAGCGACGGACTGGTGATCATCCAGGCCACCGTCAGCAACACCCGCGACCGCGCGCAGAAGCAGGCGCTCTACAAGCGGATCGTCGAGAAGCTGACCGACAAGCCGGGCCTGCGGCCCGAGGACA
>CALRZK010000433.1:0-4155 GCA_943372615.1 Bradyrhizobium ivorense
GCGAACAGTCGGCCATCCGCCCGAGCGGTACGGATGGCCAATACGGCGTTTTCTTTGGCAGCAGGCAGGTCGCAACCATCGACTTGACCCGCCGCAAAAGTGTCAGTCATGTCTCCGAACAGGTGTCAGCTATGTCTCCGGGCTGAACAGTGGGGAGAGGTGAAGGAAGCAATCGTGCGCCTTACTTCTCCGGCAGGTTCAGCCGGATGTGAGCTTCACGCAACTGCTTGGGCGACGCTTCCGACGGCGCGCCCATCAGCAAATCTTCCGCTCGCTGGTTCATCGGGAACAGCGAGATTTCGCGCAGATTGTTGGTGCCACAGAGCAGCATCACGATGCGATCGACGCCGGCGGCCATGCCACCATGCGGCGGCGCACCGTACTGGAACGCGCGATACATGCCGCCAAAGCGCTCGATCACTGTCTCCTCGCCGTAACCGGCAATTTCGAATGCCTTCACCATGGCTTCCGGCTTGTGATTGCGGATGCCACCTGACGCGATTTCGAAACCGTTGCAGGCGATGTCGTACTGGAAGGCGCGGATGGTCAGCGGGTCCTGGCCGTTCAGCGCATCGAGACCGCCCTGCGGCATCGAGAACGGGTTGTGCGCGAAGTCGACCTTCTTGTCGTCCTCGTTATATTCGAACATCGGGAAGTCGACGATCCAGGCGAGCTTGAATTGCTCCTTGTCAGCGAGGTTCAGATCGTCGGCCACCTTGTTACGGGCGAGACCAGCGAACTTGTAGAACTTCTCCGGATCACCGGCGACGAAGAACGCGGCGTCGCCGGCCTTGAGGCCAAGGGCGGCACGCACAGCTTCGGCACGCTCGGCACCGATATTGTTGGCGATGGGACCGGCGCCCTCATTGTTCTCGCGCCACATGATGTAGCCGAGGCCGGGCTGACCTTCGCCCTGCGCCCACGAATTCATGCGATCGCAGAATGCGCGGCTGCCGCCGGTCGGACCTGGAATGGCCCAGACCTGGTTCTTCGGATCTTCGAGCATACGCGCGAAAACCTTGAAGCCCGAACCACGGAAATGCTCGGACACGTCCTGCATCTCAAGCGGGTTGCGCAGGTCCGGCTTGTCGCTGCCATATTTACGGATCGCTTCGGCGTAAGGAATACGCGGCCAGTCCTTGCTGACCGGCTTGCCGTTGGCGAATTCCTCGAAGATGCCGGTGATGACCGGCTCCATCGCCGCGAAGACGTCTTCCTGCTCGATGAAGCTCATCTCCAGATCGAGCTGGTAGAATTCGCCGGGCAGACGATCGGCGCGCGGGTCCTCGTCGCGGAAGCATGGCGCGATCTGGAAGTAGCGGTCGAAGCCCGACATCATCAGGAGCTGCTTGTACTGCTGCGGCGCCTGCGGCAGCGCGTAGAACTTGCCGGGATGAATGCGCGAAGGCACCAGGAAGTCGCGCGCGCCTTCCGGCGACGATGCGGTCAGGATCGGCGTCTGGAATTCGAAGAAGCCGGTCTCCTTCATGCGACGGCGCATGCTGTCGATGATGGCGCCGCGGGTCATGATGTTCTGATGCAGTTTTTCGCGACGCAGGTCGAGGAAGCGATACTTCAGGCGGATGTCTTCCGGGTATTCCTGATCGCCGAACACCGGCAGCGGCAGTTCAGCGGCGGGGCCGAGGACTTCGATGGCGTCGATATAGATTTCGACCTGCCCTGTCGGCAGTTCGTCATTGTTCGTCCCTTCCGGACGACGGCGCACCTTGCCGTCGATCTTCACCACCCATTCCGAGCGCAGGGTTTCGGCCACCTTGAAGGCCGGCGAATCCGGATCGGCGACGCACTGGGTCAGGCCGTAATGGTCGCGTAGGTCGATGAACAGCACACCGCCATGGTCGCGGATACGATGGCACCAGCCGGACAGGCGCACGGTCTGATCGATATGGCTGTCGCGGAGCGCGCCGCAGGTGTGGGACCGGTAGCGATGCATGATAATCCTGGAAGTGCTTCAGAGGTCAGAATCGAGTGCCGCGCCTTGGGCGCGAAGCGCAGGGTTTACCCGACCGGATCATGCGCGGCAACCGAATGGCGGCAAGCGGACAAGCCCGGCGGGAGCCGGAATCGGAAGCCCAAATTCTGTTAAACTCGCAGCACGCTCAAGATGCACACAACCACATCGACACGCAGAAGGCCCCTGTAAGTTCGCCTTACGAACCGTTTTGACGGTATTTCTGCGACAAATTCAACGGGTTATGGCGATTTGTAGAAAAGTTTACCGAACTTTGACCACCCGGCTTCAGTGTCATCCGCATGAAACCTGCCCGTTTTGAAGGCAGGCTCTTCAGCTGGAACTTGCTGAATTCATTGCCCGCTGCGTGTCCTCCATTGCCGTGATGGCCAGCCGAGGTTCGCCGCCCAAACGCCGAGGAATACGTCCGTGCTCGCCAGATACTCCATCAGCACCAAACTCTTTGTCATCGTCGCTTTCCTGTTTGTCGCCATCGCCGGCATCGGTGGCCTCGCCTTCTTCCAGATGCGCGCGATGAATGCTGCGACCCACGACATCAAGGATTCCTGGTTGCCCAGCGTCCGCTGGATCGGCGAAATGCGGGTGCAATCGGCCCGCTTCCGCGCCGTTCTGCGTGACCATCTGATCGTGGCGGATGCCGACCGTCCGGACGTCGACAAGAATCTCGCAGCCCGCAAGGCCGACTTCGACAAGGCTGCCAAAGCTTACGCGCCGCTGGTGTCATCGCCGGCCGAGCGCGAATTGGCCGACAAGCTCGACAAGGAGTGGAAGGAGTTCATCAGCGGTGCCGCCGACGTTCAGGCGCTCGCGACCAAGGGCGACATGAACGCCGCCAAGGACATCAATGCCAAGAAGGTCGTCCCGACCGGACGTGCGATGGACGCGACGCTGGCCAAACTCACCGAACTGAATGACAAGGGCGCCGGCGCTGCCGGCGCGCATGCCGACGCGACTTATACCAATGCGATCTGGATGATGATCGCGATCCTGGCAGCGGCAGTCATCGCCGGGATCGGTGCCGCGATCTATCTGGTGCGCGACATCTCGGGCGGCATCTCGTCGATCCTTAATCCGATGGGCAAGCTCACCGATGGCGAGCTCGATGTCGGCATTCCGCATCAGGGCGAGAGCACCGAAATCGGCCGCATCGCCAGCGCGCTGCAGATCTTCAAGAATGCACTGATCGCCAAGCGCAGCAGCGACGAAGCAGCCAGCGCAGAAGCGAAGGTCAAGGCGGCCCGCGCCGAAACCATCAACAACGCCACCCGCAATTTCGAGTCGATGATCGGCGAACTCGTCAACTCGCTGTCCTCGGCCTCGACCGAGCTGGAAGCCTCCGCGACCACGCTGACCCGTACCTCGGACGTGACCATGACCCTGTCGGGCTCGGCAGCTTCGGCTTCGACCGAAGTCTCGCAGAATGTCCAGTCAGTCGCCGCCGCCACGGAAGAGATCACCTCGTCGGTCAACGAGATCGGCCGCCAGGTGACCGAGTCGAACCGGATTGCCGCGACGGCGGTTCAGCAGGCTGAAAAAACCAATGCCAGCATCACCAAGCTGACCCAGGCAACGGCCCGCATCGATGACGTGGTGAAGCTGATCACCGCCGTCGCCGAACAGACCAATTTGCTCGCGCTCAACGCCACCATCGAAGCAGCCCGCGCTGGCGAGGCCGGTCGCGGCTTTGCTGTCGTCGCTGCCGAAGTGAAGGCCCTCGCCTCGCAAACCGCAAAGGCTACCGACGAAATCTCGACCCAGATCGCCGGCATGCAGGCAGCCAGCTCCGAGACCGTTGAGACCATCAAGGAAATCGGTGCGACCATCACGCTGATCTCGGAAGTGTCCTCGGCCATTGCTGCAGCGGTGGAAGAACAGGGCGCGGCGACGCAGGAAATCGCGCGAAACGTCCAGCAATCGGCGCAGCTCTCCGGTCAGGTCGCCAGTGAGGTCACAGAGGTCAATCGCGGCGCTGCGGAAACCGGCTCGGCCTCCACCCAGGTGCTTGCTGCAGCGCAGTCGCTGTCGATGGAAAGCAACCGCCTGAAGGGCGAAGTCGACAAGTTCCTCGACACCGTTCGCGCGGCTTAAATCGTTGCGGTCATGCGCGGGTTTCTCCCGCGCATGACCGGCATTGAGCGGTTGTGAAACCCTCATACTGGCCT
>CALRZK010000434.1:0-4136 GCA_943372615.1 Bradyrhizobium ivorense
CTGACAACATGCTGTCAGCATCATTCGACGAGGATGCGATGAGACGTGCGGATCGCCTGTTCCAAATCATCCAGGTGTTGCGGCGGACGCGAAAGCCACTGACGGCCGACGCGATTGCCAC
This sequence comes from Bradyrhizobium ivorense, assembly GCA_943372615.1. Taxonomy (GTDB): domain Bacteria; phylum Pseudomonadota; class Alphaproteobacteria; order Rhizobiales; family Xanthobacteraceae; genus Tardiphaga; species Tardiphaga ivorense_A. The sequence goes on from CALRZK010000434.1 coordinate 122, forward strand.
CGAACTGGAGACGTCCAAGCGCACCATCTATCGCGATATCGCGACCCTGATGGGCCAGCGCGTGCCGATTCGTGGCGAGGCCGGCATGGGCTACATTCTCGAGAGTGGGTTCGACATGCCGCCACTGATGCTGACACCGGACGAGATCGAGGCCGCCGTGCTCGGCGCGCAATGGGTGATGGGCCATGCCGATCCGGCGCTGGCCACGGCCGCGAAAGATCTCATCGCCAAGATTGCCGACACTGTGCCGGAGAAACTCCGCCCCTTCGTGCTGGAGCCGGCAAGCCGCGCCCGGCCGAATTTCCTCGGCACACCGGACGCGCTCGATATGGTGCAGATGCGCGCGCATATTCATGCCGGCAAGAAGGTGCGGCTCTGCTACCGCGACGAATCCGGACGCGCCAGCGAGCGCATCATCTGGCCGATTGCCGTCGGCTATCTCGAAGCGGTGCGCCTGCTCGCGGCTTGGTGCGAACTCCGCAGTGATTTCCGCAGTTTCCGCACCGATCGCGCAGTGACGGCCGAATATCTCGACGAGAAATACCCGGAACGCCGCGAGGTGTTACGCACCCGCTGGCGCAAGACGCTGGCATGGGAACCGCCGAGTGACGCCTGACCATCTGGCGGCCCATGTCCGATCGCGCTAAACCGCGCGGCATGACGACCACCGCCCCCATTGCTGAAGACAGCCCGTGCCAGGCCTGCGGCGCGTGCTGCTCCTATTCGAGCAACTGGCCGCGCTTCACCATCGAGGATGATGCGGAGCTCGACCTGATCCCGGCGAAATTCGTGAATGAACGTCAGTCAGGCATGCGCTGCGACGGCGATCGCTGCAGCGCGCTGAGCGGCAAGGTGGGGGAATTCGTCGCCTGCGGGATTTATGAGATTCGGCCGGATGTGTGCCGGACCTGCATGCCCGGCGATCCCGAATGCGCCATGGCACGGCGCCGGCATGGACTGCCGATCCTGGCAGCCCCGGATTGGTAGTTTAAGCGATGACGCGATCGCGCTGGGCATCAACCTCGTCGTCGAGATCTTCATCGAGCGGCGCGATCGTCGACAGCGGCTTGGTCGACAGCGTGATCGCCTTGCGGCTGCTATAGGCCGAGACCGAGACGCTGCGCACTGCAGGCGCTTCGTTGGCGAGCGCATATAGCGTGGAACCGACACGGCCACCATGCTCGATCAGCTCGCGCTCGCTGCAGCTCGATGCGATCGAGATCGCAAGCGCATGCATGTGATTGCGGCGATAGCAGAACAGCGCCAGCATCGCCCGCACTTCCGACGGCACGCTGGCAACGAGATGGGGCAGACCATTCTCATTCGCACGATACATCGCACCGAGCAGATCATCACTGACGGGGCAACGATCGTTCTCAAAAGCTTGACGGCTGGACCACATGGGTTGTTCTCCTCGATGCGGAGGATGCGATCCAATGTGCTAACGTGCGGTTAACCAATAGGCTTAACGGCCGGGTGCGACTCTTGCGCAACAGTGGTAAATATGGCAGCCGCCGCCACAAGCCTGACGCAAGCTCGCCGCAAGACTTATCCCGATTCAGCTGTTTGCGACGATGTAAATGGCGAGAAAAAAGCCGGTCAGATGGTGCAAGGCCTGGTCGATTCCGATCAGCCACCAGAACCAGCGGGTGTCCGACGTGACCCCGTAATGCGCGACTGTCCACCCCTTGCACCGATCGATCGTGATGTGAATCGCGAAATCCACCAACCCGAGAAACCAGAGCTTTGGCTGAACAGCCGCAATAATCGCAGTGGTCAGCACGCCGTGAATCGCACAGTGAATCAGCAGCGGCAGTGCCCAGCCGGTCTTCTGATCCTTGCCCATCGCGAGCCAGGCATTTTGCAGCATGAAATCCGCGATGACGTGTTTCACCGTCAGCGCGAGCATCCAGCCGACCAGCCCGCCCAAAGCTATCGACGACGACATTGCAGGAAACACGCTGGCCCCTCTTTGTAGTCACGACGACCGGCTCATCGGGCCGACCGTCGCTCGCCCTATTTATGACACCGCTGCGCCGGGAATGCACGCTGCGGAACCAGAAAACTCACCGTATCGTGTTGCACCTTTTGCCACGGCGTCAATGCGCTCGCGCATATCAATGCGCCAGCGCATGGCCGCGCAATTCGCCGATTGCCTTACGCAACTGCTCCCCTTTGGGATCACGTGGCACTGCACGAGCCCGCTCGATAGCGCCTGACAGATCAGCAATCTCCAGCGTGCCGTCAAAACTCGGCTTGGCCAGCCCGTCGATAATCTGGTGCCAAGCCGCCATGCCGTGGCGATAGCTGGTGCCATAGCCTTCGATCATGGTGGCCGAGCGGACCACGGCTTCCACGGCGTCCAGCCGTTTGATCAGCGCACGATCGATCATGTGCAGCCAACGCTCGACCCACACGCGCTCCATCTCATAACGTGTCGACAGGCGGCGCCAGTGCCGCAGCCACGCTTCGAATTCGAGGCGTTTGACGCCAACAATACTTGCTTTGCTGAAACGGATCTGAACCGTGCGATGCGCGCAATAGATACGTTCCAGCAGCCGCATCGCGGGCTTGCCGACGATATCCGGGAGCGACGACACCAGCTCGTCGAGGCGGAAACGACGCTTGTCCACGACGGGTTTGCGACCGGGCGTCACGGGCTCATTCAGCTTCAATTGCGCGATGCGGATGGGATCCAGGTAACTCATGCGCTCGGCGAGCAACTGCGCGATCTCGCAGAACAAGGCATCATCGACGCCGCGCTTGCCGACAAAACGGCGCAGGCGATCGCAATAGAGCTGCGCATAGGCCAGACTTTGGTAGTCGATCAGGAGAGCCACATTAGTCGTTGCGATCGGCCGCACGGCAGCCGGCAAACCGACGGGATAGACCACCGATGCGACATCGTTGATCCCCGCGATTTCGCGAATGGTCGAACGGATGACATTGGTGAAGCTGGCCACAGTGATTCCCGAACGTTAGGCGGGCTGCGCCGCGGGCACCGTGGCCGTGACCGGCGCATCACGCTGCGACAGCCTTGCCTCCAGCGTACCGATATTCTCGAAAAGCCGCGCGCTGGCGAGGCGCAGGAAGAAGAATCCGAATTCCGGATTCTGCACATAGAGTTCTTCCACCTGCGCGTAAGTCACGCTCAGTACCAGACCAGGCTCGATGCATTCGAGCGTCTGCGTACGCTCGCCCAACGGCGACAACATGCCCAACTCGCCGACAATGGCGCCGACCGGCAATTCGATGCCGGACTCGACGAGACGATAGCGGCCGGACACGATGTAGAACATCCGGTCGGCCTTCTCGTCCTTGTAGAACAGGATCTCACCGGCCTTGCATTTCTGCTTGGTCATGAACGGCTTCAGCCATTCCATGGACAGGTCCGAATTCACCGACTTCTTCACATCGCGCACCAGCTGCAGCATCTGGCGCAGGCGCCAGATATTCACCGGCAGCAGCACCGCATGCAGCACCAGGGTCGGATAATTATGCGTCGGGATCGAGATCGCGATCAGCAGCAGATTGGCCATGATGCCGAACACCCGCAGCGGGATCATCGTCCGCATGGTGGCGGTCGCCACCACGAAGATCGTGGCTGCGGCGCTGCCGAAATGATGGAGATAGGACATATCCATGGGCGCGAACCGGTTTCCGAGACAACGACCGCTATCTCCCCTGTCCATATGAAAGGTCAATGACCGGGAGCGCGCGAGCCGCAATAGAACCTATGAGGTCACCATAGCCCGCCCTGCAACTTCTGAAAATGCGCCGATCGGGCAAGACACCGGCATGGCGATTGACGCGCCCGGACGGCACGGGCACCGTTGCCCTGCTGCAAAGGAGAACAACATGTCGGAAACGACAGACACCGCCGACAATTCGGCCCCGATCCTCACGATCGACGGCCCCCGCGCCACCATCCGCCTCAACCGTCCGGCCAAGCTGAACCGGCTGTCCCAGGCCGATCTGGACACGCTGATGGGGCATTTTGACCGCGTGGAAGCCG
>CALRZK010000435.1:0-4131 GCA_943372615.1 Bradyrhizobium ivorense
GTCGCCATCGATTACGGCATCAAGCGCAACATCCTGCGCCTGCTCGCCGGCGAAGGCTGCAAAATCACTGTGGTGCCCGCCACCACCTCGGCCGAAGACATTCTGGCGATGAAGCCAGATGGCGTGTTCCTGTCGAACGGCCCGGGTGACCCAGCCGAAACCGGCAAATATGCCGTGCCGGTCATCAAGCAGGTGATCGATAGCGGCCTGCCGACCTTCGGCATCTGCCTCGGTCACCAGATGCTCGGCCTCGCGGTCGGCGCCAAGACCAAGAAGATGCATCAGGGCCATCACGGCGCCAATCATCCGGTCAAGGACGAGACCACCGGCAAGGTGGAAATCACCTCGATGAACCACGGCTTCGCCGTGGACGAGGCGACGCTGCCCAAGGGCGCCAAGCAGACCCATATCTCGCTGTTCGACGGCTCCAATTGCGGTATCGAACTCGAAGGGAAGCCGGTGTTCTCGGTGCAGTATCACCCGGAAGCCTCGCCTGGCCCGCAGGACTCGCATTACCTGTTCAAGCGGTTCGCGGATCTGATGCGGGCGAACAAGGCGTCGTAAGGCGCTCAACATTGGGAAATTCGTGATGGCCGGGCTTGTCCCGGCCATTGTCGTTTATGGGCATGCGTAGCCCGGATGGAGCGCAGCGTAATAGGGGGACCGGCGACATGTGGACGCTCTGAATCCCGGATTGCGCTTCGCTCCATCCAGGCTACGGACTGGCGCCCGCCGCTCCTTTTTGTATGATATCCATCATCAAAAAAAGGGAACGCCATGACCGATCCAGCCTCGCCTTACGGCGTCGTCTCGCCCTCCGTCCTCGCCTCGATGTCCGGGCTCGATTTCGTGCGAAAGGTGTTCGCGGGGGAGCTGCCGCAGCCGCCGATCATGGAGAATGTCGGGCCGTTCGATTGCACCGCAGATCACGGCCATGTGGTGATGCACAGCATCCCCGGCATCCGGCACTACAATCCGATCGGCTCTGTGCATGGTGGCTACGCGGCAATCCTGCTGGATTCCGCCATGGGCCTCGCGGTGCATTCAACGCTGCCGCAGGGCTCCGGCTACACCACACTGGAATTCAAGATCAGTTTTATCCGCGGCATGAGCGAGACATCGGGCACGGTGCGAACCGAGGGCAAGGTGCTCAATGTCGGACGGCGTGCAGGGACCGCGGAAGCAAGGATCACGGATGACAAGGGACGTCTGCTCGCGCATGCGACGACGACGTGTCTGGTGTTTGAATTGCCGAAGTGACTTGTAGGGTGGGCAAAGCGAAGCGTGCCCACCCTCGCATGCACTGCACTTGAAGGTGGGCACGGCGCTTCGCGCCTTTGCCCACCCTACAGAAGGACCTTACTTCTCGTTCGCGCCTTCCTGGCGGCTGGCTTCGAACAGGAACCAGGTGCGGCGCTCGGTCTCGTCGATGTAGTTTTCCAGCAGGCTGGCGCTGGCGACGTCATCGGCGTCGTCACAAATCTTGTGCGCCTTGCGCAAGGCGGCGGCCATCTTCTTGTTGTCTTCCATCAGCTCGTGGAGCATCTCGATCGGCGGCACATAGGCTTCGTCATTGTCCTTGACCGACTGCAGCTTGGCGATCTCGCCGATCGAATGCACGGTACGGCCACCGATCTTGCGGACGCGCTCCGCGAGCGGGTCAGTCGTCGCGAAAATCTGGTCGGCATGCTCATCGAGCAGCAGGTGATAATCGCGGAAGTGGCGGCCCGAAATGTGCCAGTGGAAATTCTTGGTCTTCAGGTAAAGCGCGAAGGCATCGGCGACCAGACCGTTAAGAGCCTTGGTGACCTTCTCCACGCCATCGGCGGCGAGATCAGTGGGAGTGTTCAGATCGGCGGCGATTTTCGATTTGGTGCTCACGAGAAGGACCTTCCTGTAACGCTGGAGTGGAGAAATCGGCGGGTTTGAAGCGGTTGGGGTGTTGATCACGTGCGAATATCTGCGACGAAGGGCCCACTGTCTTGGACGTCCGTCCTGTCACTTACTCCGCAGCATCAAGAGGCCCATTCGGGGCGTTGGGACGAAAGACCGTTTCCAACTCGCCTGAAAACGCTCTAGACGGTTTCAACGCTGGATAAATGTAAGGGTTCCTCGAAAGGGAACAAGGATGGAGCCGGGCCACGCATGGAAGATTGGATCGATTATTACGATTCCACCCACACGATTTACGCCAGCAAACTGCATCGTGACGTTCACTTCGAACTGATCGCCCGCGACATTACCGGATACATTCCGTCCAAAGACGCCACCGTCCTTGATTATGCCTGCGGCGAGGCGCTGTCGGCGAGCAAGGTCACCGAGGCCTGCGCGAAACTCATCCTGGCCGAACCGGCGCCCAAGGTGCGCAGCCGGGTGGCGGCGCGGTTTGCGGCCAATCCGAAGATCGCCGTGCATTCGCTCGACGAGCTGCGCGAGCTGCCGGCAGGCTCGGTCGATCTCGCCATCATGAATTCGGTCGCCCAATACATGACCCTGCCCCAGCTCGAAGATGCCTTCGCGGTGGTGAAGCGCCTGCTCAAGCCGGATGGCAAACTGGTGGTCGGGGATATCCTGCCACCGGACCTGGGAATGATGACCGACGTCATGGCGCTGCTGCGGCTCGGCGCCCAACACGGCTTTCTGTGGGATGCCCTGGTCAGTCTGGTCAAAACCGCGCTGTCTGATTACCGACAGTTAAGGACAACGCTCGGTCTGCAGCATTACAGCGCAGCCGATATGCTTGCCAAACTAGCGGCAGCGGGATACCGAGCATCGCGCGCCAAGGTCAATATCGGCCATAATCAGGCCCGTATGACATTTGTCGCGCAACCGATCGGTTGATTAGAATTTGAAACGTTAGGGTTAAGTGAGTCTTTGCAAAACTGCTGGTAGATCAATCGTCTGTGATCGACCACAGTGTGAACGGCCCGGTGGCGGAAATGTCTACGCGGGGGCGAGTGCATCGCCTCATATCCTGGTTCAAGTCCAGGCTGGGCCTCCATCCCTCGCCGCCTTTGGCGGCTTCGGCTCGGCAAGCCATCCCCGCTCAGGCCGCAGGATGGGTAGAGCGTAGCGAAACCCATCGCCACAGACACCAGAATGATGGGTTTCACTCCGGCGCGTTGCGCCTGCGTTCTACCCATCCTACGGCGCAAATGCCGGTTGATGGCAGCGTCAAAAGCCTTCCCTGCCCTGTTATGATGGTCTAAAGACAGCCGCGCGCGAGGATCAACTGCTGATCAGGCGCCCGGGCCCGAGGGACGCGCGACTGCGCGCCCTTTTTTTGTGCCGATTTGTCACCACCGCGAGACGCAATGCCAAAACGCACCGACATATCCACCATCCTGATCATCGGCGCCGGTCCCATCGTGATCGGCCAGGCCTGCGAGTTCGATTATTCGGGCACGCAAGCCGTCAAGACGCTGAAGGACGAGGGCTACCGGGTCGTTCTGGTCAATTCCAATCCGGCCACGATCATGACCGATCCGGAATTGGCTGACGCCACTTACATCGAGCCGATCACCCCCGAGATCGTTGCCAAGATCATCGAGAAAGAGCGCCACGTCATTCCGGGCGGTTTCGCGCTGCTGCCGACCATGGGTGGCCAGACCGCGCTGAACTGCGCGCTGTCGCTGCGCCAGCAGGGTACGCTGGAGAAATTCGACGTCGAGATGATCGGCGCCACCGCCGAAGCCATCGACAAGGCGGAAGACCGCCAGCTGTTCCGCGAGGCCATGACGAAAATTGGTCTGGAGACGCCGAAGTCGCGTCTCGCCAATGCGTCGGACCTCAAGAAGCAGTATCGCGAGAAGCATCATGCAGAGCGCGAGAAGCTCTCCGGCGATGCATTGATCGAGCACGACCGCCAGTGGGTGCTGCACGAAGGCGATCGCCGCAAGCGTTATCAGGAGCATGCCCTCGGCCAGGCGCTGATGGCGCTGTCCGAAATCGGCCTGCCTGCCATCATCCGCCCGTCCTTCACCATGGGCGGCACCGGTGGCGGCATTGCCTATAATCGCGAAGAGTTTTTGGACATCATCGAGCGTGGTCTCGATGCGTCTCCGACCAACGAAGTGCTGATCGAAGAATCCGTGCTCGGCTGGAAAGAGTACGAGATGGAAGTCGTCCGCG
>CALRZK010000436.1:0-4118 GCA_943372615.1 Bradyrhizobium ivorense
AGCAGCGAAGAGCTGATGCGCAATGCCGATATGGCGCTGTATCGCGCCAAGGCCGAAGGCGGCAACGTGCATCATTTCTTCGAGCGTGAGATGGACCGCCAGGCGCAGAAGCGCCGCGACATGGAGCTCGATCTTCGCAGCGCCTATACGGACGGCGAATTCGAGCTGCATTATCAGCCGCTGGTGGATATCGCTGCCGATCGTATTGTCGGCTTCGAAGCGCTGCTGCGCTGGAAGCACCCCGACAAGGGGATGATCTCGCCTGCTGATTTTATCCCGGTCGCCGAGGATATCGGATTGATCGTAGCGCTCGGCGAGTGGGTGTTACGCACGGCCTGTGCCGAAGCTGCAAAATGGCCGGGTGATGTGAAGATCGCCGTCAATCTCTCGCCGGTGCAGTTTCGGAGCCGCAATCTCGTCCAGGTCGTCGTGGCTGCATTGGCCTATTCGGGCCTGCCGCCGCACCGGCTGGAGCTGGAAATCACCGAAAGCGTGTTCCTCGCCGAAACCGAAGCGAATATCGCGACGCTGCATCAGCTCCGCGCGCTCGGTGTCCGCATCTCGATGGATGACTTCGGCACCGGCTATTCATCGCTCAGCTATCTGCGCAGCTTCCCGTTCGACAAGATCAAGATCGACCGCTCCTTCGTGAAGGATCTGGTCGAGCGTCCGGACTGCATGGCGATCGTGCGGGCGATCTCCGGCCTCGGCCGCAGCCTGAACATCACCACCACGGCCGAAGGTGTCGAGACGATGGAGCAGCTCGAAAAGCTGCGCGCCGAAGGCTGCAACGAGGTGCAAGGTTATCTGTTCAGCGCGGCGAAGCCGGTGGGCGAGCTCGACGCGCTGCTGCAGAAATTTCGCTGCTGCGCCACGCAGGCCGCGTAAGCGACGCGGTCTAGAACCGCGTCACCAGATCCTTCAGTTCCGGACGCGGCCGATCCTCGATCACGCGGTCCGGCTTGCCGCCGATATGGATGAAGCCGGCGAGCTTCTCATTGCCGGTAAGGCCGAGCCCCGTCATCACGTCGCGATCGAACGCATACCAGCCGGTGAGCCAGTTGGCGCCGTAACCGAGTGCAGTCGCAGCGGCGACGATGTTCATGCAGCTCGCGCCCGCCGACAATTCCTGCTCCCAGGCCGGCACTTTCGGGTGCTGCTTCAGCGACGACACCACGCCAATCACCAGCGGTGCCTCGGTGAGGCGCTGCTTCTCCGCCTCGACGGTTTCATGCGGCGCATCGGGATTTTTGCGCGCGAAGACGGTGGCAATCACGGTGCCGGCGCGCTTGCGGGCATCGCCCTCGAACACAATGAAGCGCCATGGCGCCAGCTTGCCATGATCCGGCACGCGAGCGCCGATAGTCAGGATGGTTTCGAGTTCAGCGGACGAGGGGCCTTTGCCGGACATCTCGCGCGGCTTGACGGAACGGCGTGTCTTCAGAAATTCGATCGTGTCGGTCACGGGCGGTATCTCTCACAGATGGATCGGCGTTTGATGGATCGCTTACCACGCACAAAGGCCCGCGTTGAGGCGGGCCTTTGCCATTTAGACAGATTGTGATCGCCGGCCGGCCGCTAAGTCGCAGTCTTATGCTCCGGCATCTTGGCGGCGCGATCGAGAAGATCGCGGCCGAGATCTTCCAGCACCGCACGCGACGCCAGATAGAGGCTGTGGCCTTGCTCGGTCTCCAGAGCCAAAGCCACCACGTCCGGCCGGTTCGGATCCGGGATCAGCTGATAGGATCGAAGCGGATAGGCTTCGATCTCGATCTCGTCATCGTCGCTCATGGTTCAGCTCGCCTTTGCGCGCTTGACGTCGGGTGGCGTGGCTTCCTCTACCAGCGCGGCGATGGCTTCCTCGGTGGACATCACCTTCTGGCCGTCGCTGCCGAGGCGGCGCACCGAGACCGAATGGCTCTCGGCTTCCTTCTTGCCGACCACGAGAAGCGCAGGGATCTTGGCCAGCGAGTGTTCGCGGACTTTGTAGTTGATCTTCTCGTTGCGCAGGTCGATCTCGACGCGGAGGCCGGCCTTGCGGGCGGCGGCGGCGACGACCTTGGCATACTCATCGCCTTCCGAGGTGATGGTCGTCACCATCACCTGCGTCGGCGCCAGCCAGAGCGGGAAGTTGCCGGCATAGTGTTCGATCAGGATGCCGATGAAGCGCTCCATCGAACCGCAGATCGCGCGATGCACCATCACCGGTGCCTTCTTCGATCCGTCGGCATCAATGTAAAACGCGCCAAAGCGCTCCGGCAGGTTGAAGTCCACCTGCGTGGTGCCGCACTGCCAGTCGCGTCCGATGGCATCGCGCAGGACGTATTCGAACTTCGGCCCGTAGAACGCGCCTTCGCCCGGTGAGATCTCGGTCTTGATGCGGCCGCCCGATTGCGCCTCGATGGCGGACAGCACCGTGGCCATCACGCGCTCGGCGTGATCCCACATCTCGTCGGTGCCGACGCGCTTCTCCGGCCGCGTGGAGAGTTTTACCACGATGTCGCCGAAGTCGAAGTCGGTATAGGTCGACAGGATCAGGTCGTTGATCTTGAGGCATTCGTCGGCGAGCTGGTCTTCGGTGCAGAACACATGCGCGTCGTCCTGGGTGAAGCCGCGCACGCGCATCAACCCGTGCATGGCGCCCGAAGCCTCGTAGCGATGCACCACGCCGAATTCGGCGAGGCGCAGCGGCAGGTCGCGATAACTCTTCAGCCCGTGCTTGAATATCTGTACATGGCCGGGGCAGTTCATCGGCTTCAGCGCAAACCAGCGCTTGTCCTCGGCCTCTTCGCCGGCCGACTGCGCCGCGAACATGTTTTCGCGATACCAGCCCCAATGGCCCGACGTCTCCCACAATCCCTTGTCGAGGATCTGCGGCGCGTTGACCTCCTGATAGTCGCCGTCGAGGCGACGGCGCATATAGGCGATCAGCGCCTGGAATATCGTCCAGCCCTTCGGGTGCCAGAACACGACGCCCGGGCCTTCTTCCTGGAAGTGGAAGAGGTCGAGCTCGCGGCCGAGCTTGCGATGATCGCGCTTCTCCGCTTCCTCGATCTGCTTGAGATAGGCGTCGAGGTCTTCCTGCTTGGCGAAGGCGGTGCCGTAGATGCGCGTCAGCATCGGGTTGTTGCTGTCGCCGCGCCAATAGGCGCCGGCCACCTTCATCAGCTTGAAGGCGTTGCCGATCTTGCCCGTCGAGGTCATATGCGGGCCGCGGCAGAGATCGAACCAGTCGCCCTGGTAGTAGATCTTGATCGGCTCGTTGCCGGGAATCGCATCGACCAGCTCGACCTTGAAGGCCTCGCCCTTGTCGCGGAACACCTGTTTTGTCTTCTCGCGGTCCCACACCTGCTTGGTGAAAGGCGTGTCGCGCTGGATCAGCTCGCGCATCTTCTTTTCGATGGCGGCAAAGTCTTCCGGCGTGAACGGCTCTTCGCGATAGAAGTCGTAATAGAAACCGTTCTCGATCACCGGGCCAATGGTGACCTGGGTCTGCGGCCACAGCGTCTGCACGGCTTCGGCCAGCACATGGGCTGCGTCATGCCGGATCAGCTCCAGCGCGCGCGGATCGTCGCGATTGATCAGTTCGAGCCTGGCGTCCTGCTCGATGGGGTCATTGAGGTCGGTGACCACGCCATCCAGCGCCATGGCGACGGTGCGCTTGGCGAGCGAGGGCGAGATGCCTTTGGCGATGTCGAAACCGGTCGTCCCCCGCGGATACTGGCGCACGGCGCCGTCCGGGAAGGTGAGGTTAAGCTGAGCAGCGCTCTGGTCGGCGGGGGTGAGGTTGGCGAGGCCGAATTTGAATCCGGAGCCTTCATTCTCAGTCATGACTTTTCTCCTGTGGCTCACTCCTGCACACGGGCGCAGGTAAGCGGGAACAGCGGTATAGCAGCCGATTCGGACGATGCAACAGCAGTCCGGCGAGGTTTTGACCGTCGCGCTATTTCCTTACAATACCGGGTCTTGCCCTGGGCTTGCTGGCTGGCGCCCGGCCACGCTGCTGACGGCGCCCCATGCGAGGCGCGAGCTTTCCAGCTGGCCCAGCACATCCCCCGTGATCTGCAACTCGGAAAAACCGGTGAGATCGCGATGACGGGCCTCGCTATTGGTGCGTG
>CALRZK010000437.1:0-4106 GCA_943372615.1 Bradyrhizobium ivorense
GACCACGGTCATGGTCTGAAGCACTATCACGACGAGGACATGCAGTCGCTGTCGCTGCGCACCGATAAGGCGCTCGATCCCTCGACCTTCATGCCTTGGCTGCAGGACCTGATGGCGAAGGAAGGCGGTAAGATCCTGCGCTCCAAGGGCATCATCTCCTTCACCGGCGATGACGAGCGCTATGTGTTCCAGGGCGTGCACATGATGCTGGAGGGCGATCATCAGCGGCCGTGGAAAGATGACGAGAAGCGTGAAAGCCGCCTCGTCTTCATCGGCCGCGATCTGCCTGAGCAGATGATCCGCGACGGTTTTGCCAGCGTCGTCCCTGCCTGATGTCCGATTTCAATCCGCTCAAGGAGCAAGAGTCGATCGTCTCGGTCACTGATCGCGTGGTTGGCGTCACGATCGGTTCCGCCGTCTCGGCCGTGCATTTCCTCGGCGACAAGGCCGCCTTTGTCGGTGCCGAGGAGAAGGTCACGCTGGTCGATCCCGACGGCAGCGCATCGCCGGTCGATGTCGCCTTTGGCGGCATCCTGTGCTCGACCTCGGACGGCAAGCGCGTCGTCATGGGCTCCGACGACGGCAAGGTGTTGGTGCTGGATCGCGACAGCACGGTCTCGACCTTTGCCACCGATGCCAAGCGTCGCTGGATTGACAATGTCGCACTGCATCCCGATGGCGCCGTGGCGTGGTCGGTCGGCAAGACCGCTTTCGTGCAGGCCCCGAAGGGCGAGGTGAAAAGCTTTGAGGTGCCGTCCACCGTCGGCGGTCTCGCTTTCGCGCCGAAGGGCATGCGGCTCGGAATCGCGCATTATAACGGCGTGACGCTGTGGTTTCCCAACATGGCCGGCAGCGCCGAAGTGCTGGAATGGCAGGGCTCGCATCTCGGCGTGATCTTCAGCCCGGACAACAAATTCCTCGTCACCACGATGCATGAGCCGGCGCTGCATGGCTGGCGCCTCGCCGATGGCAAGCATATGCGCATGACCGGCTATCCCGCCCGCGTGCGCTCGATCGCCTGGACTGCCGGCGGCAAGGGTCTTGCGACCTCGGGCGCTGACACGGTGATCGTCTGGCCGTTCACCACCAAGGACGGCCCGATGGGCAAGGAGCCGGCGATGCTGGCGCCGCTGCAGGCCAAGGTCACGGCGGTGGCCTGCCATCCCAAGCAGGACATCCTCGCTTGCGGCTACAGCAACGGCACGGTGCTGATGGTGCGTCTGGTCGACGGCGCCGAGATCCTGGTCCGCGCCAACAAGGGCGAACCGGTGACGGCGCTGGCCTGGAATGTCCGTGGCTCGCTGCTGGCCTTTGCGGACCAGACCGGGGACGCCGGGCTGCTGGCGGTTTGATCTTAACCTCTCCCCGCTTGCGGGGAGAGGTCGACTGCAGCGCGCGAAGCGCGTGGAAGTCGGGTGAGGGGGCTATCCACTCGCTCCTAGCCCGCGGAAGCTCCCCCTCATCCGACCCGGCCACGCTGCGCTACGCCGGGCCACCTTCTCCCCGCAAGCGGGGCGAAGGCAGGTTGTCATCTCCCCGTCATCTCCTGTACGCATGAAAAACCATGCGCTTTATCACGACCTTCCAGACGCTCGACTTCTTCGACACGCTGCTTTCCCTCGCGGCGGCCTTTGTGCTGGGCACGCTGATCGGTGCCGAGCGGCAATATCGCCAGCGCACCGCCGGCCTGCGCACCAATGTGCTGGTGGCAGTGAGTGCTGCCGCCTTCGTCGATCTCGCGATGAAACTCGACGGTTCGGGCGGCGCGGTGCGGGTGATCGCCTATGTCGTGTCCGGCATCGGCTTTCTCGGCGCCGGCGTGATCATGAAAGAAGGCATGAACGTGCGCGGCCTCAACACGGCCGCGACCTTATGGAGTTCGGCGGCTGTCGGCTGCTGTGCTGGCACGGACATGATCGCACAGGCGGTTGCGCTGACAGTGTTCGTGCTTGCCGGCAACACGCTACTGCGGCCGCTGGTCAATGCGATCAACCGCACGCCGCTTGATGCCCAGTCGTCGGAAGTGACTTACTACGTGCGTCTGACAGTGGTGCCGGATGCTGTGTCCGAGATGCGCGAGCGGCTCCAGGACGCGCTCGAAGCGGCCAACTATCCAGTCGGCGATGTCGAGGTCGAGGAGCTCAGCGAGACGCAGCGCGAAATCGTAGCGACGCTGGTGTCCACCGCGGTGCATCCCAAGGAACTGGATGCGGTGCTTTTGAAGCTCGAGAGCGAACCCGGCGTGCGCAACGCCACCTGGGATTCCAGCACCAAGGAATAGCGGCATTTTCGCGCGGGAACTTTTGCTCTGGCGCATCCGTTGTCACCGCAAATGAACCTGCGGTGGACGCCATGATCTCGACGAATGCGCATATGTTCCGGACCCGTCTCGCGATCGCTACGCTTGTGGTGATGACAGGTGCAGGCATATCGACATCGGCGCTGGCGCGTCTCACTCTGGATCCGCCAAAGGCCCGTTTGGCCCAGGCGACACAGCCGTTGCAATCGACCCCCGGGGCTGAAAGCAAGCCGGCAGCGCCTGCGGAGCCATCGACCACCGGACAGCGGCCGCATGAGACACCGCCGCAGCCTGCGCGGCCCGATGCAGACGCCAAGGATGCGGGCGCAAAGCCAGCATTGCCGCCGGCTCCCGCCGAGAAGACCGCGCCGCCGATCCCGGCGAAGTAACCGGGCGGATTGCTTGCAATCTGGTCTCGCAAGCTTCATGTAGCGCCGCCATAGTACCCTCAACGTCATTGTTTGACTTTGGGGGCTGCCATGAAGATCGACGACATCCGGCGCAACGCCTATTCGATGCCGCTGACCAATCCATCATTCCCGCGCGGGCCGTATCGATTCTTCAATCGCGAATATTTCATCATCACCTATCGCACCGATCCGGAGGCGCTGGCGGCTGTGGTGCCCGAGCCGCTTCAGGTCACCGACGCGATCGTCAAATACGAATTCATCCGGATGCCGGATTCGACGGGCTTTGGTGACTATACCGAGACCGGGCAGGCCATTCCGGTGCGGCTCGATGGTGTCGATGGCGTCTACATTCACTCGATGTATCTCGACGACGACGCGCCGATCGCCGGTGGCCGCGAATTGTGGGGATTTCCGAAGAAGCGCGCGACGCCGAAGATCGTTGTCGAAAGCGATGTGCTGGTCGGCACGCTGCATTATGGCTCGGTGCTGTGTGCGACTGGCACCATGGGCTACAAGCACCATCAGGCGGATCTCGACGCCGTCATGCATGCTTTGACGGTGCCGAATTTCATCCTGAAGATCATCCCGCATGTGGATGGCTCGCCGCGCATCTGCGAGCTCGTGCGCTATCACCTCGAAGACATCGTGTTGAAAGAGGCGTGGTCAGGCCCGGCCGCTCTTGGCCTGTTTCCTCATGCGCTCGCCGATGTCGCGCGGCTGCCGGTGCGCGAGATCGTCTCGGCGCTGCATTTCAAATGCGATCTGACGCTGGGTCTCGGAGAAGTCGCGTTCGACTATCTGGCGAAGTAGGCGCTTCGCAAATCAGTCGGCGTTGGGATCGATCAGTGCGAGCGTGATCCAGTGGGCTTCGAGGGCCGGCTTCTTCACGCCCTCGACCTCGACCACAGCATCCCATGCGGACTGGATCGACACCGCGCGTTCCGTCAAACCGACCAGCCTGAATTTGCCGCGCACGCGCGTGCCGGCTTTGACGGCGCTGTTGAATCGTACGCGATCGAACCCGTAATTGACGCCCATGCGCGAGCGCTGCACGCCCGGCATTGCATCGAAGGCCAGCCGGGAGAGCAGCGACAGCGTGAGGAAGCCGTGCGCGATGGTGCCGCCGAAATGCGTTTCCTTGGCGCGGTCGGGATCGACATGGATGAACTGCCAGTCGAGCGTGGCATCCGCAAATGTATCGATCATGGATTGATCGACCACGACCCAGTCCGACACCAGCTCGTCGCCATTCAGGAGCTTGCGATACTCATCCAGCGGAATGAGTTTTGCGCGAATGGCTTCGAGCTGTTTTGTGGCGCGGTCTGCGTATGACACCGGGGGAGTCCTTGTGTTCGTTGGTTGCTGTCTAGCACAGACCAACGAAAATGTAGGGTGGG
>CALRZK010000438.1:0-4105 GCA_943372615.1 Bradyrhizobium ivorense
AGATGATGCCCGGCAGGATTTGCAAAAGCGTCCGCCGCCCCGCCGGCAGCCATGTATGCAGGATCACTAGCGCGATGATCATGGCGACGATGGTGATGCCGTAACGCGCGACCGTCAGCAGCCGTTCGTTGTTCTCGATCACCAGCGGCACGTAGCGCCGGACGATCTCCAGCACCAAAGGGCCGAGCACGATCAGGAAGGCCAGCAGCAGCGCCGTCACGGCGGCGATCAAGGTGTAGCCGATGGATTCCAGCCGCAGCCAGTACCAGCGCCGTGGCTCGATCACCGAATAGGCGCGGTTCAGCGCGACGCGAAGACTCTCGACGCCGTTGGAAGCGAAATACACGGCGAGGACGAGGCCAATGGTCAGTGCGTCGCCACGCGTCGTCGTCAGCACTTCATGGATTTGCGAGGACAGCGCGCCGGCCACCTGGTCCGGCCAGATCTCCAGCAGCAGGTTCACCGCCTGGTCGGCGAGATCCTTGGAGCCGAAGAAACCTGCAAGGGAGGCCAGCACGATCAGGAACGGAAACAGCGCCATCAGCGTCGACAGAGCGATGTGGCTGGCGATCGCCCAGCCATCATCGGCGAGAAAGCGGTAAAAGGCGTCGAGGCCGATATCGAAGGCGATGCGTATCTGCCTCACAGTCCACCTGGTCAGAGCCTTCGCCAAATCGGCCGGCCGCGCGCGAGCTTCGGATATATAACGCGTAAAAGCCAGAATGTTGCATAAACGCTGTTACGCAGCGCCGGTGGCAAATCACCGCCGCATTCCCCACATTCGCTGTTACCGATCATTTATCGAACAGGCCCCGCATGACCATTCACCAGCGCCCCACCTCCGTCGATCCCGTGAAGCTCGACCGGCTCGCCGAAGTCGTCGTCAAAGTGGGGCTGCAACTGGCGCCGGGACAGGACCTGCTGTTGACTGCGCCTGCCGCAGCACTGCCGCTCGTCCGCAAGATTGCCGAGCATGCCTACAGGGCCGGTGCCGGTCTCGTCACGCCGTTCTTCTCCGACGAGGAGATGACGCTGGCCCGCTATCGCTACGGCCATGACGATACCTTCGATCGTGCGGCAGGCTGGCTCTATGAAGGCATGGCCAAGGCGCTCGGTGCCAACACCGCGCGCCTCGCGATCGTCGGCGACAATCCGATGCTGCTGTCGAATGAAGACCCGGCCAAGGTCTCGCGTGCGAGCAAGGCCAATTCGATCGCCTATCAGCCGGCATTGCAGAAGATCGCCGGCTTCGACATCAACTGGAACATCGTTGCCTATCCCACGCTGTCCTGGGCCAAGCAGGTGTTCCCCGGCGAGGAAGACGATGTTGCGGCTCAAAAGCTCGCCGAAGCGATCTTCGCCGCCTCGCGCGTCGATAATGCCGATCCCATCGGCGCCTGGACCAAGCATAACGCCGCGCTGCGCACCCGCACCGACTGGCTGAACGGCCAGCGTTTCCATGCGCTGCATTTCAAGGGACCGGGCACCGATCTCGTGGTTGGTCTCGCCGATCGTCATGAATGGGAAGGCGGCGCCTCCACGGCGAAGAACGGCATCATCTGCAATGCCAATATCCCCACTGAAGAAGTGTTCACCACGCCGCATGCGGCGCGTGTTTCTGGCCATGTGCGATCGACCAAGCCGCTGTCCTATCAGGGCACGCTGATCGAGGACATCGCGGTGCGTTTCGAAGAGGGCAAGATCGTCGAGGCAAAAGCCTCGCGTGGCGAAGCGGTACTCAACAAGGTGCTCGATACGGACGAAGGCTCACGCCGTCTTGGTGAGGTCGCGCTGGTGCCGCATTCGTCGCCGATCTCGGCGAGCGGGCTGTTGTTCTACAACACGCTGTTCGACGAAAACGCCGCCTGCCACATCGCGCTCGGCCAGTGCTATTCGAAATGCTTCGTTGGCGGCGACAAGCTGACGCCGGAACAGGTCGCCGCCCAAGGTGGCAACAAGAGCTTCATCCATATCGACTGGATGATCGGCTCCGGCGAGATCGACATCGACGGCGTTCATGAAGATGGCCGTCGTGTGCCCGTGTTCCGCAAGGGCGAATGGGCCTGACCAAAC
This sequence comes from Bradyrhizobium ivorense, assembly GCA_943372615.1. Classification (GTDB taxonomy): domain Bacteria; phylum Pseudomonadota; class Alphaproteobacteria; order Rhizobiales; family Xanthobacteraceae; genus Tardiphaga; species Tardiphaga ivorense_A. The sequence goes on from CALRZK010000438.1 coordinate 2,074, forward strand.
GCGCATTGGCGGGGATGATGGCTGCGGCTTTGCGCTAAAGCTATGCTATTGTCCTTGCCTCAAGGCTGCCGCTGAGGTGCCGCAAGTTTGCCGCAGGATTTCGTCGCAAAATGCCTATCGAAACCCGCGATTTCTATCCGAACATTCCTGTTTTTGACGACTTTGGCCGGGTGATGGACCCGGCGCTCTACACGCCGTTGCCTGACGACTGGATCATCGGCGTCGCGGATATCGTCGACTCCACCAAAGCGATTGCCGACCGGCGCTACAAGACCGTCAACATGGCTGGCGCCTCGGTCATCGCAGCGATCACGAATGCGCTCGAAGGGCGTGAATTTCCATTCGTGTTCGGCGGCGACGGTGCCAGCTTTGCGGTGTCACCTGATGATCTCGACCGCGCCCGCGATGCCTTGGCAGCGACGGCCACATGGGTACAAACTGATCTCGATCTCAGCATGCGCGTTGCCCTGGTGCCATTGGCTGACATTCGCGCGCAGGGGCTTGATGTTCGTGTTGCGCGCTTTGCTCCGTCGAAAAACGTCTCCTACGCGATGTTCGCAGGTGGTGGTCTCGGCTGGGCGGAAGTTGCGATGAAGCGCGGCGATTATGCGGTGACACCTGCGCCTTCCGGCAGCTATCCGGATCTCACCGGCCTGTCGTGCCGCTTCGAGGAAATGCCGTCGGCGCGCGGTCTCATTCTGTCAGTGCTGATCATGCCGCGCGACGGCGGCGAGGCGTCTGCGTTTCGCCGCGTCATCGAGGATGTCATCGCATTGGTCGAACGCAGTCCCGATGCGGCGCGTCCACTTCCTTCGCGCGGGCCAAATATGAGCTGGCCACCAGCGGGGATGGAGCTGGAAGTGCGAGCGGGACGCGGTGCGCGATCACGGGCGCGGTTTCGGCCTTGGGTGATGATGCGAACATTGTTCGTCTATACGCTTGTGCGCTTCGGCATCAGCTGTGCCGGATTCGTGCCGCAGACCTATCTGAAGGAACTGGTCGAGAATTCCGATTTTCGCAAATTCGACGACGGGCTTCGCATGATCCTCGATTGTTCACCGGAGCTCGAAATAGAACTCGCAAAGCGTCTGGCGGAAGCTGCAGCGGAGGGATCGATACGCTACGGCCTGCATCGGCAGGATGCCGCGATGATGACGTGTTTCACGCCGTCAGCCCTGCGCAGCGATCACGTCCATTTCATTGATGGCGCCCGCGGCGGCTATGCTTCCGCAGCCGCGGCCTTGAAGGCGATGCCCGCCTGATCAGCGGCCGACGCGCGACCAGTTCTCGCCGCCGCAAATAGCGCCAACGCAGCCTTCAACCTTCAGCGTGTCGGGGCCGGCCAGTGAAACATTACTCACATAATATTTGCCGTCATCGGCATTGTAGATCTGGCCAGACCACGTATTTGCGCCGGTGGGCTTCATGCCGAAGAACAGATGCACGCCGATCATGGAGCGCGTTGCAAGCTTTGGATCAGGGTTTTTGTCATCGATCGGCGCCTTGCCCGTGCGCGGATCGATCTTGTCGCGCAGCGAGACGATGGTGCCGCACAGTTGCGAGCCGCATTTGTGAACGCGCACATTGGCGTCGCCCGCCTGGGTCTGCCACACGCCGCTGACATCGCCAGACTGTGCCTGCGCTGACGTGGCCAGTACGACACCCAGCAATGCGGTCATGACGGCGGTGCGGATGGACATGCAGTTCTCCTCGGATCAGGCGGCTTGCATAGCAAGAAAACGGATTCGTGCAATTGCCGTGAGACGCCAGGGTAAAGCGAAATTGTCGCAATTAACGAGATTTGATCGGGATTTGCTCGCAATCACCAAGGCAGGCCACACAGGTCCAACTCGCCCTCATGCGGCGCGCGCTTGAGGTAATAGACCAGCGGCTGCATGGCGTCGAAGCGGATGCGCTCGCCTTTTTGTTCGGCAAAGACCTCTCCCATAAAAGGCTTCCAGTTGCGGCTGGTGTAGAAGCCGGTCATCTCAGGATCGCAAAACAGCAGCGCGAAGTCATTGGAGCGCTCGTC
>CALRZK010000439.1:0-4103 GCA_943372615.1 Bradyrhizobium ivorense
ATCCGATGCACGGCAACACGATCACGTCGAATTCGGGCTACAAGACCCGTCCGTTCGACCGCATCCTGTCCGAGGTGAAGTCGTTCTTCCAGATTCACCAGGCCGAAGGCACCCATGCCGGCGGCGTGCATCTGGAAATGACCGGCCAGAACGTCACCGAATGCACCGGCGGCGCCCGCGCGATCTCCGACGAGGACCTCAACGACCGCTATCACACGGTCTGCGATCCCCGCCTGAACGCCGAGCAGTCCATCGACATGGCCTTCCTGATCGCCGAACTGCTGAAGAGCGGCCGCGCGGGCAAGGAGCAGCCGCTCTCGGTTGCTTCCGGGCTCTAAGTGGCAGGCCTTTAGATGGACCGGCTCTGGCGAGCCACCATCAACTCCTGGAATGGTCTCCGCTCCGGTTTCAAATCGGAGCGGGCCATTCGCGAGGAGGTTGCTGCGCTTGTCCTCGCGCTGCCGCTGGCTGTCCTGATCGGTACCACTACGGCCCGCCGCCTCGAAATGGTTGCGGTGGTGATGCTGGTGCTCACCGTCGAGCTCCTCAACACCGCCATTGAGAAGCTGGCTGATCGTGTGACGATGGAGCACGATTCACAGATCGGTCGTGTGAAGGATCTAGGCTCCGCCGCGGTGGGCATCGCGCTGTTGATCGCAGGCATGGTCTGGCTGTTCGCGCTGGGTGAGCGGATCGGAATGTTTTGATACCTGCGCTGCGGCGCGGGCAGTTGCGAATGCGCAAACCAAAGGCTTGAATAAAGCCATGACAGATTCCATCCGCTTCACCATCACGCTCGCTCAACTCAATCCGACCGTCGGTGACATCGCCGGCAATGCGGAGAAGGCCCGCGCTGCGCGTGCGCAAGCCGCCGTTGATGGCGCCGATGTCGTGGTGCTGCCCGAACTCTTCATTTCCGGCTATCCGCCCGAAGATCTCGTGCTCAAGCCTGCGTTTCAGGCTGCATGTCGCAGCGCTGTCGAACAGCTGGCGCGCGAGACCGCCGATGGCGGCCCGGCGATGCTGGTCGGCTCGCCCTGGGTGGACGACGGCAAGCTCTATAACGCCTGCGCCCTTCTGGACGGCGGTCGCATCGCCGCCATTCGTTTCAAGGTCAATCTGCCGAATTACGGTGTGTTCGACGAGAAGCGCGTGTTCGCGCGCGGTCCGGTGTCCGGACCGGTCACCATTCGCGGCCTGCGCGTCGGTGTGCCGATTTGCGAAGACACCTGGATGGAAGAATCCACCGACTACGAAAATGTCGTCGAGACCCTGGCCGAGACCGGCGCTGAAATCCTGATCGTGCCCAACGGCTCACCCTATGCCCGCAACAAGGCCGATCTGCGTCTGTCCGTGCAGGTCGCGCGGGTGACCGAAAGCGGGCTGCCGCTGGTCTATCTCAATCAGGTCGGCGGCCAGGACGAGATCGTGTTCGACGGCGCGTCTTTCGTGCTCAACGGCGACTGCTCGCTCGGCGCGCAGCTGCCGGCCTTTGTCGAGAACATCACCACGCTCGCCTTCGAGAAGGCGGGCGGCGAGTGGCGCTGCAGTGGTCCGGTCGCCAAGGTGCCGGAAGGCGACGAGGGCGACTACGCTGCCTGCGTGCTCGGCCTGCGCGACTACGTCAACAAGAACGGCTTTCCGGGCGTGCTGCTGGGAATCTCGGGCGGCATCGATAGTGCGCTATGCGCCGCCATTGCGGTGGATGCGCTCGGCGCCGATCGCGTGCGCGGCATCATGCTGCCGTTCCGCTACACCGCGCAGGTCTCGCTCGACGATGCCGACAAGCTCGCAAAGTCACTCGGCTTCCGCTACGAAATCCTCCCCATCGCCGATGCCGTGAACGGCTTCGAAAAGATCCTCGCCGAGACCTTCAAGGGTCTCGAGCGCGACACCACCGAAGAGAACTTGCAGGCCCGCACACGCGGCACGCTGCTGATGGCCGTCTCGAACAAGACCGGCGCCATGGTGGTCACCACCGGCAACAAGTCGGAAATGTCGGTCGGCTACGCCACGCTCTATGGCGACATGAATGGCGGTTTCAATCCGATCAAGGATCTCTACAAGACCCAGGTGTTCCGCATCTCCAGCCTCCGCAATTCTTGGAAGCCCGAAGGCGCCATGGGGCCGGATGGCGAGGTGATCCCGAACAACATCATCATCCGTCCGCCCACCGCGGAGCTGCGCGAAGACCAGACCGACCAGGACACGCTGCCGCCTTACGAGATCCTGGACGCCATCCTTGAGCGCCTGGTCGAGCGTGAGCAGCCGCTGTCCGAAATCATTGCCGATGGTTTCGAGACGGACGTGGTGACGCGTATCGATCGGCTGCTCAACATCGCTGAATACAAGCGCCGTCAGGCCGCGCCCGGCGTAAAGGTCACGCGCAAGAATTTTGGCCGCGACCGCCGCTATCCCATCACCAACCGGTTTCGCGATCTGGCGCAGCCGCTGCCTGAGCCGGACGAGGATCTGGTGAAACGGCCGGGCAAGGGGACGAGCGAAGCGTTCGAATAAGTCTGTAGTCTGTAGGGTGGGCAAAGGCGCGTTTGCGCCGTGCCCACCTTCGAGTGCACGGCAGGTTAAGGTGGGCACGCTGCGCTTTGCCCACCCTACAGGCCACTTTTGAAAGGCTCCCCATGTCGCGTTCTGTTTCTACCGGCGCCTTTGCCATCGTGCCGAGCAACGATCTCAAGGCGGCCATCGCATTCTGGGAGCGGCTGGGTTTTGCGCGGGTCGGCGGTGAGGGCGACTATGTCATTATGGCCGGTTGGCAGTGCGAAGTGCATGTCACACAAGCCGGCGACGACCCTTGGCGTGTGCCCGAAGCAAACCCATTCGGTGTGTTCATCCGCACGCCCGATGTGGATGCCATCGCAGCAAGGGTGGACGATCTGATCATCCGCCCCGGCGGCGTTCTGCACCACCGCGAATGGGGCATGTACGAGGTCGGTATCAACGGTCCCGATGGTCTGCTGGTCCGAATCGGCTGGCCGTCCGACTTGATGAAAGCCGGATAGCCGCCACTATCACGCGCTTCGCGCCATCGCTGCGAATACCGTGTCACTCAGCAGCCCGCCGCCCTGATACAGCGTGACCACCGGAGAAGAGGCGACGCTGGTGCCGTTCTTGATGTCGTATAGCGCCGAGAAGCGGTTCAGGAGCTTGGCCAGTTTCGCGGGATCGGCGAGGTCCTTGAGGTTGAGATACTTTTCAACCACCTTGGCCTGCTGATCGATATCCATCCCGCCGACTTCGTCAGGCAGGCTGAAAGTTGTGCGGAACACTTCCGCCAACGCCTTGTCGGCCAAGAGATCGTAGGCCGACGTGATGCTCGGTGCCTTGCGTTCGAAATACAGCGCGAGGCGCACGCCCGGATTGGTTTCGCCCTGCTGCGTTTCCAGCGTCTGCTGCAGATAGCGGCGCTGGGTTTCCATGAACTGGTCGCGGGTCTGCGGCCCGAATTTCGGTAGCCGCGACATCTCGCCATCGTCGTTGAAGTTGAACGACGCAACGATCTCGGCAAAGCGCGGATCGGTCTGCGTATTGACGAAGCTCTTGGGATCGTTGATGTCCGAATTAAACATCTGGCGTAGATCGGAGGTGGTCACCTTGTCCGGCTCCAGGCCCTTCGCGACGAGCACGATGTCGATCAGCTTGCGGTCGGCCAGCAGGTCTTTCACGCTGGTGATATCGGCGATGGTGTTCTGATAATAGACCGCATCCTTGTCGGCGACCTTGCGCAGCTCGGTCTGTTCCTTGTCCTTGGTGAAGCGCGTCTTGGCGATGATGTAGTCCTTCATCACCTGGGTCACTTCCGAGGCGTCCTGCGCCACGACCGGCGTCGTGACATTGCCGCTGCTGTCGAAATTGAAGGCGCGCACGAGCTGGACGAAGCGGTCGTCACGCAGCTTGTTCACATAGCTCTTCGGATCGTCGGGATCGCTCTTGAGCACGTTCTTGATGATGGTCGGCGACACCGTTTCCGGATCGATTCCGAATGATTTCAGTGCGAAGTTGAACACGTTCGGCGTCTTCAGGAATTGATCGACGGTCGTCACCTTGGCAAGGCCGGCGCGATACTGCTTGATCAGCGAAGCCGA